>JAQICK010000392.1 GCA_027858595.1 Melioribacteraceae bacterium | reverse complement strand
AGGATTTCAAACAGCTTAATTTTTGAGAAAGAAAATATATTTAAAAAGGTCTAACAAAATGTTATTCCTTTTTTTTTATAATTTTTGCAATATTCTCAGTAATAACAAGCAATTAACAATTTTTCTAGAATAATTTAATTAAAAATGTTCAAATATTTCTTCACTAATTTCGTTGTAGATTAATAATATTAGTCTAATTTACCATCGAAAAAAAATAAAAATTTAAAGGGCTAAAGGACTTTTTTTAAAAAAAGTCTTGACAAAACAAATAATATCTAATATCTTAAACTTGTTACGTTTTGAGAAAACGTAGAGATTGATAAAACCCAGCCAATAACAGATTTAATTCACATATTTAGAGGTGTGTTATGAAACACAAATTTACCTTCACAAGTACAATTGTGCTATTGTTGTTTTTTCTAACTTCCACTATGTTTGCACAGGTAATTACAATTACTTCCCCAAATGGTGGTGAGTATTGGTTGCCTAATTCAACTCACAACATTGCGTGGACTCAATCGGGTATATCTGGTAACAATACAACCGAATTTTTGATTCAGTATTCTCTCAACAGTGGTGGAGCTTGGACTACTATTGAACAAATATCAGCGGTTTATGTTTCTCCTAATTCTTATTCTTGGACTGTGCCAAATTTTTCTTCGATTGAAGTTCTAGTAAAAGTTTCAGGAGTGGACGGTACCAACGCAGTTGAAGATGTTAGTGATGCGAGTTTTACAATTCACCAACCAAAAGTTGGAATACCTACTTTAACTGTTCCTGCAGATCAAGCTACTTTGGTTGCACTTGCACCAACATTTACATGGATTGAAAATGGAGATTTTTCAGAATTTGATATTGATGAAGAATATGAGCTAGTTGTCTCAACAGATCAATGGTTTGCAAATGTAACATATAGTAATACAAGTATTAATTATAGTGCTGCTACTACATCATTTGATTTAAGTACAACACTAAAGAAATTAGCTCTCAATACAAAATACTACTGGAAAGTTAGAGCAAAAATGACTTCGGCTCCTCCAACAGTTTATAGCCCCTGGTCATCTACTTTTACCTTTACTACAACTCCTGCAGTTGTAAAACCAACACAAACTTTCCCAATTAGTGGAAATATTGTTTATTCAAATACACCAACATTTTATTGGTACACAGGCATTGTTTCTGATGACCAATCTTTTGAAATTTGGTATGGAGATGCAACTTCAGTAACTGATCCAGATAATCTTTGGGCATATGATACTCCAGTTGGTGGAACTGGCAACTTTGTAGCAGCAATTGATGTTGGCACAGATACTTATTATACTATTCTAGGAGGTGTTGCATTAACATCTAATACTGATTACAAGTGGTGGGTAAGATCAACTGATGGAGTAAATGTTTCTGATTGGTCTAATGTGGGAACATTTAAAACCTCATCTACAAATGGCGGACCAGTAAAACCAGTTGGAACATATCCAACATTAGGCGAATATCAGTACACAAATAATCCATATTTATACTGGTACATAATTACACAAGTTACTGGGTTAGAATTTGAAGTAGTTTATGGAACTGACAATACGAATCCAGGAAGTGGAACTCCTGTTCCAAGTTTAACTGGAGACCAGCAACATGTTCCATTCGGTACAGTTGGAATAAATTACTACTATCAGTTATCTGGTTTAACAAGTAGTGAAACGTATTATTGGTGGGTTCGTTCAACAGATGGAACAAATTATTCAGTTTGGTCAGAACTATACACTTTTAAAACAACGGCAACAACTGGTAGCCCAGTTAAACCAGTTTTAACTTATCCTGCAAATGGAGAAACTGTATATTTTGCTGATGTTCTATTGAGTTGGTATGCAACAACTATTGCAACTGATTTAAAGTATAATTTACAATGGGGAACTTCAACTACTCGAACAAGTAATACTAATACACAAACTGGAATAACTGATTTATTTGCAACTATAAATGGTTTAACAGCTAACACAACATATTACTGGTGGGTACAATCAACCGATAATGCTGGTGCTAATGGATCAGATTGGTCAGATATGGGTACTTTTGTTGCTTCTGAATCAGCTGCACAAGTTAAAGTACCAGTGCAAATGTATCCTACTTCAGGAATTACAGTTCCAGGAACATCAGTTGATTTATCTTGGGCTTATAATGGAAGTATGGCTGGAATTAGTTTCGAAGCAAGATATTCCTTATATCCAGATATGACCTTGCCAACAACAATAACTCTTGATGTCCCAACAGCTACAAATCAAACATGGTCTCCATTAGGAACAGGTACAACTTATTATTGGCAAGTAAGAGCAGTTAATTCTGGACTCAGTTTAACAAGTGCGTGGGCTGGTCCTGCACAATTTTCTACTTGGGCATCATCCGCTGCACCTTTAGTAGTTCCAATGACTGGAAGCCCTATTGCTAATGCTGTTGTAGATACAGATTCTCCTGAGTTGTCTTGGTTCTTACCAACACAATCTGATGGATTATCTTATGAACTACAATATTCAATTACTGGTAATTTTAATGATGCAGTTGAAATAAAAAATATTTCAACAAATTCAGTTCAGATAAATAATATTGTAGATGGTAAAAAATATTTCTGGAGAGTTCGCTCAAAAGATAATAGTGACAATGTTTCTATTTATTCTGCCATAGGATCGTTTATTGGACAAGGTGTAACAGATGTTGCAGAGCCTGGAATTATTCCAGAGAACTTTGAAGTGTCACAGAATTATCCAAATCCATTTAACCCAAGTACGGTTATTAATTATTCATTACCAGAAGCAAGTTTTGTTTCAATACGTGTTTATAACATGTTAGGACAAGAGATTGCAACTCTAATAAATGAAGAAGTTAATGCTGGTGTTTACAATGTAACATGGAATGGAATGAATAATTCTGGTGTAAAAGTAGCAACTGGAACTTATATTTATAGAGTAGTTGCTGGAACTAATGTAACAAGTAAAAAAATGATATTACTTAAATAGAGTTTTTTGTATTGATTTATTAATGAAAAAAAATAATTAATTATATAAAATTTTAGGAGAGTCAAAAATGTCAAAATTATTTTACACACTGTTCTTACTATTGTTGGTTGGAGTAATAGGTTTAGCGTTGGTAGCTTGCCAAATGACTTATTTCTAGAACAAACATTAGTATAGGTTTTTTTTGCATAAGAATAAGATTTAACACTAAATTCGAAAGACTCAAAAAGCCCAATTTCTGTAAAATTTAGAATTCTAGTATCAATAAATTATAAAATCGTTAAATAAATAAAAAAGTAGGGCTTTTTAACAAATATTTCTTTTGCAAATTGAATTTCTTGCTGAGATAAAGAG
>JAQICK010000086.1 GCA_027858595.1 Melioribacteraceae bacterium | reverse complement strand
AAATATTTTTGAAAAAAGTATATTTGCAACGCACTCTTAGCTCAGTTGGTAGAGCAGTTGACTCTTAATCATCTGGCCGCCGGTTCGAGCCCGGCAGGGTGCACCAATAAAACCTCGATTACAATACGTTTTCGGGGTTTTTTGTTTTGTGAGTTTCTGAAAAACCCTGATGATTCTGGTAAGTTGTGTGCAATACTGAAAATCACTGCTAAGGTAGTTATCAATAAATGTTTTCTATCCCATTTCTTGGGGCAGTTCTTAGGAGCTGCCTTTTTAATTAAAATGTTTCCCCTAAATCTCTGAACATATCGATTGTCTTGAATGTTCTTACACCTAGTGAGTCACACACGTCAGGAATTTTAATCCTTCCCTTTTTCTGGGGGGCGCTTTTTTCGTGTGTTACCAAGATTCTATTTCCATTATCAGAAAGAACGAAAGCAATTAAAAATGCATCTGCTTCATCAGCATCAAGAAATTCATTTATTGCTTTTTCAAGGTAATGGTCGCTACGAGAACTTGCCCACTCTGCTACTTGAATGTATGATGGAATGGATTCATCTGATGATTTAAAAAAATCTGAGGGCAGATTATCTTTACACCAAAGCTCTAGTTCATCGTTCTTATCATAAAGTTCATTTTTGACTTTATCAATACTAACTATTTTCCCATCAATGGCTAGTTGTTTTACTTTTTCCCAAAAAGTTATTGCAACATCAAGAGGATAAATTGCGCGATGTGCCTGAATAAAAAAGTTGCTATCAACTACATAGATTGCCATAGATTATCTTAACTGTTCAGAAAAAAACTTATTAAATGTATCGCCCTTCATACTTGTAAGTTTGTAGGCATCTCTGTACAACAATTGGTTAGATTTTACAGCATTGTTAATGTGGTTTGCAAATGAAACTCCTAATCTTTTGCGAGTTGTTGCATAAAAATTACCACCGGGTTTTTGGGATTTCTTTTTGCTGAAATCTCGAGAAATATAATCTTTATAAAACTCAAAGAAATCTGTTCTGCTAATCTTACCAATATCTAAGGCACGTCTGCCAATAACTATTGGGCTTACCTTAAAGTACAGTGCGGTCTTTTCAATACTTTGGGTTTTTTTCCAAACCTTGTTAAAGGTTTTTTCTGGCACAAGGAATTCTGCTGCGACTTTATCACATAAAATTTCATTTGGGTTATTTGCTGGTTGTAATTGTCTAAAATCAAAGCCAGCACTTTCTCCAGTCCAGACGTGAGCAAGTTCGTGAACAATTGTAAACATTTGTGCAGATTTAGAATCGCCATTATTCACGAACATAAAAGGAGCTTTTTTGTCAACTAGTACAAAACCTCTGCACTTATCCACGGAGATCTTCCGATGTGTGTTGTTATCTACTACCCCATTAAATGCAGTTATAATTCCGCTCTCTTCAATCTGTTCAATTAAATGATTTAATGCTTCTTCCCAAGTTCTAAAACTGCTTGCCCAATTCTCCGGTAAATTTAATTTGTTGCGTATGTTATTTACAATATCTTTGACATCTGTGCTATCTTTGTAACTACCAACAAATTCCAAATCATCAAAATGGTTTTCATTCAAATAATTTTTCAACCAATCTTGCCGTTGTTGCAATATAATTATTGTATCGTAAACATTAACATCCATTTTTTCGGATTCGCCGCTATTGGTTCTAAAAAATGGAATGGGTAAGTTTTCTATTGGGGGTTCTGGTAAAAAGAGATATCCAAATGGTAAATGAACTTTTTTAGAAAAACTTTCCAACTGTTTTGCAGTTGGCTTTTTTTCCCCACTAAGCCATTTTTCAAGTTTAGGCATTTTGTCAAAAAAGTCGGGTAAATTAAATCCAGCTCTATCAATTGCCCAAACTAACATTTCGTTATTTATACTTATTTCAGTTCCCATGTAGTAAAAGTAAACATATAAAATATAATTTACACTGCTTTTTTTTCTTCCGATTCTATGGCTTTTCTTAAAAAATTCTTTTAGTAAAACTTCTCACTCAGCTATTACTACTCTACTCCAACCAAATCAATTTCTTTCATCAATCTATCTGTTTCAAACAACGAAACTATAATTTTCTGATAATGTAAAATGTCTTCAAAAATTAGGTCTCTACCTCTTCGGTCTTTTAACCATTTTTGAGCTGGTTGATATCCACCGATGTAAAACTCCCAAGCTATTAGTGGGATGTTATCAAAGTATTGTTCATCATTTATCCAGATTCTTCCTAGCTGATTTTCTTCATCAATAATTTCCCAATCATTTTTATTGAGCTTCCGAGTTATCTTATTATCCCCACCTATTGGATAACTTGTAATAGATTCATTCACTTTAGGAGATTCTAATAAATGTAATTCTCTAATTTCTCCACCAAGTTTAACTAGCTTCCAGAATGTTTCGTTATTCTTTGGATATGGTACTCTAGGAAAATCTATTTTAAGAAACTCTTTGTATTTCTCTCTGTAAGTCGGTGAATGTAGAACCGCGTATATGTAATCTAAAACATCGATTGGAGAATATGTCAGCTCAGTCTCTTCTTTTTCGGGGACAAATATTAAACCAATTTTCTCTGATATTCGATTTACTATTTCTTGGTTTAAGTTTGGCGTTCTATCGAGAATCCCATCTATGTTTTGCTGTTCAACATCGTCAGAGTAAAGATAAAGAGGGAAAAAATTACCAGAACCAAATCTTCCAGCAGTTCCAGTTAAATTTGATTCGATTACAAACTTTGAAATAAAAATATATCTCCAATCCGAAACACATTGTCTGGATACAACTAAACAAAAATTGTCCTTACCGATTATGTGTTTTGATATAGTATTTCTGAGTCTATCCACAATGGTCTTTTCGTTATAAATAAATTGAGTGTCAAACGGTCTGTATTCTATTTTGATAATTTTATTCAAGTCAAATTTACCGAGTCTTTTATCTTTTAATTGCCATTCTGAATTTTCATTAATCTTGTATTTGTTTTTAAGTTCAATATTTTCAACATTTTCATCATAAAAGTCAGAGATACGGTTTATTAGTTTTTCTTTTGAGGCATCTATGCTCAATGAATCTCTATGAGTTTGTATGCCTAATGAATTAATCTTATACAAATCAATAACTGAAAAACCTTTTTCATAAATATTTTTTACTCTAAAATCTTTTTTAATAAAGAAATAATTTGGTTTTACATTTGGAAGTTCTACATAGGGAACAGACCTAATATTATTTTTCCAAAGGAAGTTGTATTTGTTTTCTCGCTTACCATAAAGGTCATAGTGATATACTTTCCCTAGTTCATTGGCCTTTTTATTTCCAGTCTTAACGAATAGGTTAATAGAAACTCCTTGCATTATATCAAATACATTTACATCTGGTGAACCGTCTGGAGAGATTTCTTTCTTTTTGCTGTTACCGTGTAAATCTATTGTGTAAATTTTATCATATGTTTTCAACAAGTTCCATCTCATTCCTCTAAATGTTGGATTATCAAGAAATCCATGTGGATTGATAAAAGCTAATATTCCTTCTCCATTCTTTTCAATATAGTACTGTCCGTAACGCAAAAATTTAACATAATCATCATTAATAAATTTTGAATTTTGTTCATTTAGTTTCTGTTTTCCACTGGGCTCTTTTTTGTAATCTTCCATCAAACTCATAATCCAATTCCCTTTGTTGGAACTTTCTCCACTATAAGGAGGATTTCCAATAACACACATAACTGGAGTATCGCGTTTAATATGATTAGCGTCATTCGCTTCTGTACTTAACCAATTTGAAAATAGAGTTCCAGTATCTGGATGATGTTCTTCCAATGAGTTTGTAAGGTAAATATTGAACCGTTGGTCTTTCGTTGATTTGTATCCAGTTTCACGTAATAACATATCTAACTTTAGATGAGCCATTGAATAGGAAGCCATCAACAATTCAAAACCATTCAAACGAGGAATTAAATGTTCCTCAACGTAACTGCTCCAAGCTCCCTGCATAGATTGGAAGTTTTTGTTGTAAATAAGTTTTACAACTTCTGCAAGAAATGTTCCTGTTCCAGTTGCTGGGTCTAGGATTTGTACTTTGTGTACTTCCTTCTCAACTAACTTTTTACTTCCTTGTTCTGGAACTTTAATTTTTGTTTTGGATGTATCCGCTAATCCTTGAGGTAAATTAAATTCTGTTTTTAATATATCATCAACAGCACGTACAATAAAGTTAACAACTGGTTCTGGTGTGTACCATACACCTCTTGACTTCCTAAGTTTAGGGTCATACTCAGATAAGAAAGTTTCATAGAAATGAATTATAGGGTCGTTTGTTTGTGTACTCTTTCCAAAATTCTTTAATAGTTCTTCAACATTAGTAGCTCTAAAAACATCAGCGAGATTATCAACAGTACGTTTAATTCTTTCATCAATATCGGGTCCCGCTACATATCCAAATAGTTTACGTAAAAAGGGATTTGATTTAGGTATAAGTTCAGCTGCTTCTTGACGGGTAAAATCTTCTAATGTTGTATCATGTAACCGAGCTGCAAACATACCATAAGCTAATGTCTGTGAGTATATATCAGCGAATTCTTCTGGTTCTAACTCATGAATAAGAATTTGTTTGAATGTTTTATACTGGTCTCTTAGTGATGTGTTCTCTTGAGTTGCTTCATCGGAAGTAACAGCGTTCTCTAATATGTTTTGAAGTAACTTAGCTTTTGAAGCCATCATCTCAGCGAGTTTCTTAGATGATTTTATTGTCTGTCCAATGTATGTACAGAAGTTCTGAATTAGGGTTTCAAATTGTTGGAAGTTCTCTACAATAGGTTTAACAGAATTGTTCTCAATTTCTGCAATTCTAATTTCGTGAACTAATACTCCATTCTGAAAAAACTGAAACCAGATATAGTCAGTAATGATAAGGTTTTCAAGAGCTTTTTTATATCGAGTAAATTGCTCTTTGTATTGTTTACCGTTAAGGTCTTTATCAATGTCCTTGGCTTCTATGTACCCTATTGGAATTTTACCTTTTGTAATTACATAATCTGGATTTCCACAGTCTGTAACATTGGAAGGTTCGTTAGTGATATCAACACCTTTGACGAGTTCACGTATTAAACTCTCAAGGTCTCCACGATAGGAGTGTTCTCTTGATATACCAGATTTGAATCTAGTGTTTACTGTTTCGATGTATTGGTTTGTTGTCATTTATTATTTAGATGGCTTTAAATTGATTTGATTAAACGAAATTTCATATTTTTTTTCATTAAGATGAGATTCAAATAGTTTAATGTGTTTGTATCTGTCTTCTTTTAACAACTCAATG
>JAQICK010000341.1 GCA_027858595.1 Melioribacteraceae bacterium | reverse complement strand
AATAAACTTTTAATTTATTCCAAGCGACCACTGTGAAAAGAATTTTAGTTGTCGAAGATGATTCGGTTTTAAGAGAAAATATTACCGTTATACTTAGAGAAGAATACGCCGTTGTTGACGCAAATGATGGCAGCAAAGCAATTAGTATTTTGGATCAAGATCAAAAATTCGACTTAATATTATCTGATATTATGATGCCAAAAATTGATGGGTATGGACTTTACGATTATACTAAAAAATCTGAAGTTTTATCCGATATCCCTTTTATTTTCCTAACGGCACGTGCTGATAATTCTTCAATAAGAAAAGGGATGAACTTAGGAGTAGATGATTATATTACAAAGCCATTTGCAATAGATGATTTACTTGATGGTATAAGCGCAAGATTTAAAAAACGAGATAATGAAATTAGAAAGTTTGAGTATCTTAAAAACAATATATCTCTCTTTATTCCTCACGAATTACGCACTCCCCTAGTTTCAATTCTTGGCCATACCGAATTGATTGAAAATTATTTTGATGAGTTATCAAAAAAAGAGCTTTTGGAAATGAATGATTCCATTAGTCGAGCTGGAAAAAGATTAAAGCGTAGTATAGAAAAGTTTTTGAAATTTGCTGAATTGACAATCCAAAATTCAACTGGATTTAATGACATTGAAGATGTTACATTATTTGATCCAAGCCAGAATGATTGTGAAAATGCACTGAATAGCTGTTATGACTGTTTAAAAAGGATTGAAGATATCTCTTTTGAATTAAATGATTCCAAACTTATAATACCACAAATTGAATTTGAAACTATTATGATAGAGCTAGTTTCTAATGCTTGCAAATTTTCTGAAGAGGATTCTCCAATTCTTGTTACTGGTGAGATAGTTAATGATGAATATGTAATTTCAGTTGCAGATAAAGGGCGTGGTATTGCTAGTGAAAACATAAATAAAATTGATTCCTTTGTGCAATTCGATAGAGGTTTTTATCAACAAGATGGTAATGGTATCGGGCTTGCAATTGTAAAACTGATTTGCAAAAAGTATAATGTGAAGTTCTCAATCAGTAGTGAGATTGGTAAATCTACCACTGTGACCCTAAGATTTGCTCATGATAACTAAACAAATGGGAAACATCATACTCTTTTGATTCCCAATTATTTAAATTTTAGAGAATAATATTTTCTTCTACTAATAGATACGCTCTCTTCCCAGTTTTTTACTTTTAAAAAATATTTTCCTTTCTCTGTAAAATGAAATTCCACAAAATTAAAATTAACAATTGTAGATTTATGTACTCGTTTAAATATTTCACCAGGTAATTTTAATTCCCATTCATTTAACGATACTCTCATTACAAGTTTTTTATTGTTAGTTACAACAATCTCTGAATACTGAACATCGGCTTTAATTAATTTAATGTCAGAAATTTTTACAACTCTACTCTTTTTTTGCCCTTTCACTAAAAAAGTATCTTTTACATTATAAGTTCTATCCTTTTCAACAAAACTAAATTTTATTTTGTCTTCTATATCTTTTCTTCTTCCAAGTCGGAGTTTCACAATGCTAACCAACTCGTCCGAATTATATGGTTTAAATATATAATCATCTGCACCTAGTAACATACCTTGTCTTAGCTCAGAAATTTGAGTTTTTGCAGTCAAAAAAAGTAAAGGTATATCAAAAGTGATTTTACTATTATTCAATTTTTCTTTTAACTCAAACCCATCCATTTGTGGCATATTTATATCGCAAATAATTAAATCGGGAATATTTTTAGTTATCGAATCTAATCCTTCAACCCCATTATTAGCAAGTCTAACATTATAACCTTCACTTTCTAAAAGTATTACCAGATTTTCGGCTAAAAGTTTATCATCTTCAATTACTAATATTTTATCCATTTATTTTCACTTTTTTTCCACCACCTAAGTAGCGGGTGTCAAACACTAATATTGCTGTTAATTGCCATCTTCAGGAATTCTCACTATAAAAGTAGAACCTTCCCCTAACTTGCTTTTAACTTCAATTTCTCCATTATACATTTCAACATAATGTTTTACTATCGATAATCCCAATCCACTACCAGATATATTCTGGCTTTCGTCTGTTCTATAAAAATCGTTAAAAATATTTTCTATTTCACTTTCATCAATTCCCAAACCTTCATCTGAAACTTTCAATATTATCCATTTATCTTCTCTTTCAACTAGTAACTCAACTTTTCCACCCTCCGGAGAGTATTTAACTCCGTTTGTTAAAAGATTAGTCAAAATCTCTCTTAGTAAATGAATATCAACAGCATGATTTTCTTTTTCTAATTTATAGTTATAGATTAGTTGATGTTTCTCACTTATGAGCATATCAATTTCGTTAATAATATTTTGGAACTCTATTTTTAAATTGACTGTTTTAAAGCTCGTTGTAATTTTTCCTCTTTCAATTCTGCTCAATTCAAGAACATGACTTAGCATATCCGTTATTCTAGATACAGAACTTTTTATTTGTCCATATTTATTAATAACCTGTTCTTTATCCCATTTATCGTAAAATCTCTCCATCAACTCAACTGATGATAATATGGCTGTTAGTGGGGTTCGTAAATCATGAGAAACTG
>JAQICK010000313.1 GCA_027858595.1 Melioribacteraceae bacterium | reverse complement strand
ATATTTAATAAAAAAATAAATATTTGGATAATTAATAGGTTAGAGAATATTAAGTATCTTAAAAAATATATTGAACCATTCTCTTTATCATTAACTAACTCACGAGTACTTCTTGAACCAAAACCTTTTTTGCAAATGTTTTTGCTTAGCATTTTTATATGGGTTATAGAGTGTTTAGGATTTTATTTAGTTCTAATGAAATTTAATATTAGTCTATCTGTTCTCTGGTCTTTCTTTACATATTTATTTTCAGTTTTTATTGGGTCTATTTCATTTTTACCTGCTGGCTTAGGTGTTACTGATGGCTCAATTTCTATTTTATTAGCTAATATTGGAATAGACAGAGATATATCAGTTAGTACTGCATTGATTATTAGAATTGCTACACTTTGGTTTGCACTTGTTATAGGTGCATTAAGTATGTGGAAGTACAATAAATTATTAGAAAAAATCAAAAAAGATGGATAGCAATACTCGATTAAAATCGATTTAAACTATTTGTTTTGATTAATAAATATAAGACAAGAAGTAAATTTACGAACAAAAAAAATTGCAAAAAAAATACGATTTCCTTTGTAATTATTTGCATCAATAATTATGTTACACTTCTTTAATAAATAAATATGGAGGGGATTATGGCAGATGATAATGGAGTAGGAAGAGGTTTACTAATTGGATTTTTAACAGGATCAATTGTTGGCTCTTTACTTGGATTGTTATATGCACCTAAGACCGGAAAAGAACTTCGAGGAGAAATCCGAGACATTTCGAATGATTACCTTGATGATACTGAAGAGTACATCAAAAGTGCTAAAGTAAAAGCTAACCAATTAATTAACGATGGAAAGAAAAAATCGGAAGCATTAGTTGTTGAAGCAAAAGTTAAAGTTGATTCTTTATTAGAAGAATCTGAGAAAATTTTAGAAAATGCTAAACAAAAAACAGATGGCATTGTGGACGTTAGTAAGTCTAAAATAAATGATAAAGGTGAGAAGTTAAAATCTGCAATAAAAAAAGGTTTAGACACTTACAAGACAGAAGTTAACGAGGAAGCCTAGTTCATGGAGTTTGTTGAAATACTGCTCGCAATATTATTGATAATTGCATCAGTACTTGGTTTATATCTTATCAAACTTGTTAAAAGACTTTTTATCACTCTCGACCTTGTTGAAGCTGAAGTAAAGGAGTTAGATGCAAAAATAACTCCTTTACTAACAGAACTACAACAGATGGCTGATTTTGGAAATTCTGTTGCAACATTTGCAAAAGAGCAAACTGATTTTGCTAATGGAGTGATAGAAGGTGTAAAAAATAGGTTTGGTGGATTTAGTAGTAAGGGTGATGAAAATTCCTCAACAAAATCAAATGCTCATAATTTAGTTACCAACTTAAGAGCCTTATTTAAAGGAGCAACTTCGTTTATAAGCGAATTAAAATAATAATAATTAATCAAGCAAATTTGGAGGATAGAAATTGAAAGTATTTAATCCTGATGCTATACGAAATATTGCATTTATTGGTCATGGTGGCAGTGGAAAAACATTATTGTCAGAAGTAATGCTATACAACGCTGGTGAAATTAATAGAATTGGAAGCATAGAAGAAGGTAACACTACTTCTGACTTTAACAAAAATGAAATTGAAAGAAATATTTCATTATCTGCAACTCCTTTACATTTAGAGTGGAAGGATACGAAAGTTAATATTATTGATACTCCAGGTTATTCTGATTTTACCGGACAAGTAAGTGCCGGACTTCATGTTGCCGATGTAGCTGTTTCTGTTATTAAAGCTGCCGAAGGTGTTGAAGTTGGTACAGAAGTTACATGGGAAAACGTTTGTAAACATGAAATGCCAGCCGCAATTATCATTAATAAAGTTGATAACGAGCATTCAGATTTCCAAACAACTTTTGAAATTGCAAAAGATAGATTGAATAATGATGCTACTGTTATTTCATATCCTGTAAATGAAGGTGTTGGTTTTGATACGGTAATTGATATTATAAAGATGAAAGAGATTACTTTTGAAGATGCCGAGAGCAAAAAATTCTCTGAAAAGGATATTTCAGATGAGCATAAAGAGAAAGCAGAGACCATGCGAGAAGAGCTTGTTGAAAAAATTGCAGAATCAAGCGAAGACTTGATGAATAAGTTTTTTGAAGCAGGAACTTTGAATGATGAAGAATTACAAATAGGCCTTAGAGCTGCTTTAATTAACAGATCAATTATTCCAGTTTTTGCACTATCCGCATCACAGGGTGCTGGTATTGCAAACTTCTTGGACTTTGTTGTTAATTATTTCCCATCTCCTGCGGATAGAAGTGGTGTTAAAGCTAAAATGGATGGAAGTGATGATGAAATAGAAATTAAATGTGTTGTAGATGGAGAGCCAACTGCATTTGTATTTAAATCTTTATCAGAAGCTCATGTTGGTGAACTTTCTGTATTCAAAGTGTTTTCAGGAAGGCTTAAAGCTGGAATGGATATGCAAAATACTACTAGAGAAAAAAATGAAAGACTTGGTCAACTTTTTATTCTTAATGGGAAAAACAGAAAAGAAGTTACTGAGCTTACAGCTGGCGATATTGGGGCAGTTGTAAAGTTAAAAGATACTCACGCTGGTAACACATTAGCAACAAAATCACATCCTGTCATAATCAATGATATTGATTATCCAGCTCCGATAATTCGTGGGGCTGTTATTGCTCGTTCAAAAGGTGATGAAGATAAAATCGCTGCTGGTTTACATACCTTCCATGAAGAGAATCCTACTGTGGCAGTACACTTTGACCCTGAACTTGGACAAACAATTCTCTCAGGTCAAGGAGAATTACAACTTGATTTAGCTGTAAAAACATTAAGGGATAGATATGGCGTAGAGGTTGATTTAATAGAACCAAAAATTCCTTATAGAGAAACTATTAAAACTGTAATTGGAAATGCTGAATATAAACATAAAAAGCAATCAGGTGGTAGAGGACAGTACGGACATGTTGTACTAAAATTAGAACCACTTCCAAGGGGTACTGGAATGGAGTTTGTTGATGCTATTGTTGGTGGTGTTGTTCCTAGAAACTTTATACCTGCAGTTGAAAAAGGATTAAATGAAATCACATCTAAAGGTATTCTTACAGAAAGCAAAGTAATAGATGTTAGAACTACCTTACATTTTGGATCTTATCACAATGTTGATTCCGATGAAGTATCGTTTAAACTAGCTACAACAAATGCTTTTAAAAAAGGTTTCTTAGAAGCTAAACCTGCATTACTTGAACCGATTTTTGATGTTGCTGTAAAAGTACCCGAAACCTATATGGGTGATGTAATGGGAGATATTTCTAGTAGAAGAGGTAAGATATCTGGAATGGAAGCTGAAGGTCCTTTCCAAGTTATTAAAGCAAGAGTTCCATTATCAGAACTTTATAAATATTCAACTCACTTAAGAAGTATTACATCTGGACGTGGTGTTCACACCCGTGCGTTCTCGCACTATGAAGAAATGCCTAGAGATGCTCAAGAAAAAGTGATTGAAGATTTTAAAAAAGCTAAAGAAGAATAGAATAGTCAAAAATATAATCTGCTTTAGAAACCCAATTTATTTAAATTGGGTTTCTTATATATTTCAACTTAAGGATATTTATGGAAAAAATGTGGTCGCCGTGGCGTTCTCAATATATTGATGCTTTTAAAGAAAAGAAGTTAGATGATGGATGTGTTTTCTGCAATGCTGTAAGGGAAAACATGGAAAATAGTAACTCTCTTGTGATTCAAAAAGGAAAAGATGTTTTTACAATTATGAATCTGTATCCATATAATAATGGACATTTATTGGTTGTTCCAGATAGACATATTTCTGCAATCAATCAAATTACTACAGAAGAATTTGCAGAAATCACAAAACAAATTTCTTTTGCAACAGATGCACTAACAAAACTTTACGCTCCTCATGGTTTTAATATTGGAGCAAATATTGGAAAGGCTGCGGGTGCCGGAATTGACAAACACATACATTTCCATATTATTCCTCGCTGGAATGGTGACACGAACTTCATGCCTGTTGTTGGTGAAGTTAAAATTATCTCGCACGATTTATTAAAAACAAGAAATGACTTAAGAAATATTTACAAAGAATTTGAATAAGGAAGTTTAATGGAAGACGAAAAAACATTTGAAAAGTTAGAACCCATACGTGTAAAAGCATTAGATGATATTCTAGGAATTCCATTTAAAGTTCTAGATGATGGATTTGTTCGTGTCGTTGATTATCTTGGCTCAGATGAATCAATTGTTCAAGCTGCAAGAGTATCTTACGGCAAAGGGACAAAGCAAATTAGTCAAGATCGTGGATTGATTAGATATTTATTGCGTCATAGACATACAACTCCCTTTGAAATGTGCGAAATTAAATTACATATAAGAATACCAATGGATGCGTGGCGTCAGTGGATTCGCCATAGAACTGCAAATGTAAACGAATACTCTACTAGATATTCTTTAGCTATTGAATCGGCTCAGACTACTAATTCTGATCAATGGAGAATGCAAGCTACAGATAATAAACAAGGTAGCTCTGGACTCTTTGATACAGAACTTGGAAAAGAAATGACTGAAGATGAAAGATTCCTTCATGAAAAATCACGAGAAATATATAACAAACGTGTTGAGCAAGGTGTTGCACGCGAACAAGCACGTAAAGATTTACCACTCTCTACTTACACGGAGGCTTATTGGAAAATAGATTTACATAATTTACTTCATTTCTTAGAATTGCGAATGGAGGGAAATGCTCAGTTAGAAATTAGAGAATATGCAAATACTATTGGACGAGAAATTGTTAAACGCTGGGCTCCTATTGCATGGGAAGCTTTTGAAGAATATGCTCTTAATTCAAAAGAGTTTTCTGGGTTTGAATTGGAGTTGATTTCATTGTTAGCAAATGGCAAAGGAGACGAAGCTAAAAGTAAGGCGGCTGATTACGGTTGGATTTCCTACAAAGATGATAAATTGAAATTTAATATGGAACGCTGGGAATTTGAAAATAAAATGAATGACTTGGAAATCCAGATTCCTTGGTAAATAATTGTTTCTTAATTTATAAAACCTCCATTGTTTAGTTTAACTTTGGAGGTTCACTTTTTAGTATGAAAAAAATAATAATTGCAGCAGTTTCGCGTAATAATGTTATTGGTTATAACAATTCGATTCCTTGGAACAATCCAGAAGAACTTCACCATTTTAAGGAAACAACAATAAACCATATTGTTCTGATGGGAAGAAAAACGTTTGAGTCTATCGGAAATACATTAAAAGATAGAGTGAATATTGTCCTTTCAAAAAAGGATGTTCAACTTGAACAATTTGATAACCTTTTCCACTTTACAACATTACAAAGTGCTATTAAATATGCTGATGACTTACAGGATAATAAAATATTTATTATCGGTGGAAGTGATATATACGCACAAACCATAGATATAGCTGATGAATTATTGATAAGTAGAATGCCGTTTGAGATTAATGGAAATAGATACTTTCCAAAAATTTCCAATAAAAGTTGGATGTTAAAAGAGAAAATAAATATGCAATCGTTTGTGCTTGAGAAATATAC
>JAQICK010000058.1 GCA_027858595.1 Melioribacteraceae bacterium | reverse complement strand
TGTTTCTGAAAGTTTTCCAATTCCTTCTCCTGATAACCCAATTGAAGTTACAATTGTTGTTAATGCAGATGGATACGTTTCATCCAGTACACAATTATATATTGCATCGCCAGGAGTATCTGCACATGCTATTGAGCTAGCAAACTTTAATACCCCTCCTGTTGGTGTAGAATCAAATTCCAGTTCTGGTGGTTCAGTTTCAACAGCTGGCGGAACAAGTTCAGATGTTATTGCCGGGTCAAGTTCAGATGCAACCTCTAGTTCTGCGACTATTTCCATTCCACAAGGTACTATCCTAAAAGGTAGTAACGGAGAAGCTCTTTCTGGAACAGTTGAAACTCGTGTAACATACTTTGATCCACAAGAAGAACAATCACTGAATTCATTTCCAGGTGGGTTTTCAGTAAATACTGGAACTGAACGAGGGAATTTTATAACAGCTGGTTTTTCTGCTATTGATATGACAGTTGGCGGTGCAAAAGTTGAAGAATTTGGTTCAGAGGTTGAAATTGGAATAGATGTTCCTGTAGATCTAAAAAAGCCTGATGGCAGTACAATACAACCTGGTGACAAAATACCTTTATGGAGCTATGATGAGGAGACAGGAGAATGGACTCAAGAAGGTGAAGTAACTGTTCCATCTGGATTAGCAAAAACTGCAGATAGTAAAAGCGTATATAAAGTAAAAGCAACTATCAATCACTTATCCTATTGGAATTTAGACTGGTTCCAAAACTCTTGTCCACTAGGTGTTAAAATAAATATTACAGGCGGTTGCTTTTCATATCTTGGACTTAAAGCTAAATTTACTGATAGAGAAGGATATCTTTATAGCGGTTATGTTTATGGTGATGATAGAACTGTTCAGTTACGCTATGTTCCAAAAGATATTCCAGTAAATATAGTACTTTGGGATTACACTACGCAATCCGAAGTTGGAAGCATGGTTATTGACAACCTATGTCAGGATGGCACAATAGATATTGCAGTTATTAATAATAGTGGAATGGAAGAAGTTTCAGCAAAAGCAACTGCTGTTTGTCACAACAGTGATGGTACAGTAAAATCACGTTTCTATCCAAATAATTATCCCATTTATTATAAAAAATCAAACGCTTTTAATTGGAATTATCTAGGTATGGTAATAAATGGTGAAATTAGTTCATGTTTAGAAGTTCCTGCAGAATATACTTTTGGTACTTATCTTGATGGTAAATGGGTACAATATGATTATATGGTTGAACAGACTAATTTTGAATTTGAATTTAGTGATTTAGATCCAGAATATGGTGATGAAATGAGAGATTTTTGTAATTAAATTCCCTATACTCTGCTCCAAAAATAAAAAAGGTGCTCAAATTTGAGCACCTTTTTTATAGAGACTAACTTATAAAACTGAATGTATTGTTATTCTAATCCCATCAATTCTTTAGCACTTTTAACTGCCGATTCTGTGATATCTTCACCACTTAGTAGTTTTGCAACTTCGTTTATTTTTTCTTCACTCTCAAGTTTTCTAATTGAACTCACTACACGAGTTCCTATTTTTTTCTTTTCAACAGAAAAATGTAATTCAGAAAGAGATGCTATTTGCGGTAAATGCGTTATAGAAATTATTTGATGTAGTTTGGATAAAGATTTAAGAGTAGCACCAACTTTTTGAGCAATTCTTCCGCTAACTCCAGTATCAATTTCATCAAATATTAAAAGTGGTAATTTATCGTTCTTCGCAAGAACAGATTTAAGTGCTAACATAATTCTTGAAACTTCATCACCAGAAGCTACTTTTGAAAGAGGCTTCAAATCCTCACCAAGATTAGTTGAAATCAAAAACTCAACTTCGTCAAATCCTTTTGAATTAAACTTATATTTTTTGTCATCAACCAAAACAAAATTTGCAGAGCTATCATTTGCTAAATTATTATTAATGTTTACATTGAAACCTGCATCCGATATACCTAGTTCTGCTAAAGTATTTATTACTTCTTGTTTTATTTTACCAGCAACTGATTTTCTTGTATCAGAAATTTTCTTTGCAATTCCGCCAGTGGATTTTCTAACTAATTCTAAATCATTTTCAAGTTGTGCAATCCGCTCTTTATAATTTGAAGTTAGTTCAAATTCCCTTCCAATATTTTCACGATGCTCAATCACTTTATCAAGAGTTCCACCATACCTTTTTTTCAGTAAAGTTAAGGCTCCCAGACGTTCTCTTATTTCATCTAGCTTCGCAGGATCATCTTCAACTTTTGATTTATAGCTTCTGATAAAATCGGAAATGTCATTTATGATTGCCACAGCAGAATCTATTTCATTTACTTTTTCAGAAAATGAATTATCAATCTTGGAAAGTTCACTTAAACCGTTCTGAATTTTAACTAAATTATCCTGCACGGAATTATCGTCCTCGTAAGCTCGGTTATAGATATCACCGGTTAAGAACAATAATTTTTCTGCATTTTCTAAAATATTTAGCTCATCTTTTATTCTAGTTTCTTCATCTGGAAGCGGTGAAATTGCATCAATTTCTTTAATCTGAAATTCGTATGCATCGCGTTCTTCTTTTAAAGAATTTTCTTTGTTTTTCAGAACAAATAGTTCTTTAGCTATTTCTGATAACCTAGAATGTTCAGTTTTATACTCTATAAGTAAAGGCGAAAGCTCAGCGAATTCATCTAAAAATTCTATATGCGTTACACTGCGTAACAACGATTGATGTTCGTGTTGACCGTGCAGATCAACAAGCATATTTCCAATATCCTTCAATAATGCCAATGATGTAGGAGTATCATTCAGAAAACATCTGTTTGAGCCTTCAAGAGATACTTCACGTCTAACAATTAGTTCATCAAAAGAATCAATGTCATTTTTACCTAAGAATTTTTCCACTTTTGGATTTGATGAAACATCAAATATTCCTTCAACAATAGATTTTTTTGCACCTTTCCGAACTACTTGTGTGGATGCCCTTTCGCCAAGCAAAAGCCCCATTGCATCTATCAATATTGATTTTCCAGCACCAGTTTCGCCAGTGATTATATTTAATCCTTTTCCAAATTCCACATTAATATTTTCAATTAATGCATAGTCTTTAATAAGTAACGATTTTAACATAATTTACCTTCAAGCATGTAAATATTTCCAGTTTATTAGCTATTCCTAGTTGCATCTTACTAAAATACAGAATCTTATCATAAATTGAGATGAAAATTAAAATTTCACTTAAAACTTGACATTTTCCGTGCCAATATCTATATTTGGAATCTAAATTTTGATTGAGAAAGAGTTCATGAGAACTTGAAGATATATAGAATTATATCGCGGGATGGAGCAATTGGTAGCTCGTCGGGCTCATAACCCGAAGGTTACAGGTTCAAGTCCTGTTCCCGCTACTCAGAAACCCTTAAAACATTATGTTTTGAGGGTTTTTTCGTTTTAAACATGTCTCAATATCTTAGAATATTAACCAATATATTGAGCTTTGATCTACAAAATAGTCTACACTAATTGCATATCAAAAACCTGTCCAGTTGACAAACACTAATTCAAAGAACTTAGAATAATTTGTTATTATAATTTAGTTAATTATAAACAACAAGATAGACTAATATCTCTTAAAGTCAAGTGTTTATAGGGTGTTCATAGCTTTTTACTAATATTTTGCAACGGTAACAATATTTATTTCGGGAATTTGGATTTTATTTTGGATTGTGGAATTGGGAAACGATCGGGAGGAATTTTATACCCGAATAACGAGCATATCTCGTCCGTGTGGACATTACATCCTAGGATTCGATAAATGATATGGGAAATCATTTTCGATCCCAAAATGTCCGAACGTTCCTAAAAACAACTCTGAAAAAGTTTGATACATTTATACTAATTAGAATAATTATGTCAAATAAATGCTATCGTCCCCCTAAAAAATATAATACCCATTACTCTTCATTGTTGCAGTTAATTACTATTATTGGTTTAGGAATTCCCAAAACAGAAATATACAACAAGTCTTATCATCCAACCTAACACAGAAAAATTCGTTTATTAAGCTATTGCAAACCAATTGATTATTGATATATTTCCATCCGTTATATCCTTCAATTTCTTAAATGTTTTTGATTCTTTAAAAACCCCAATGATTCTTGTATTCTGTGACGTAGTACTTACCAAATTGATGTTTTGATACTAGTTGGTGTAGGATTTTCATTGCTTTCTGACATAAAACAGTAATGATATACTAATCATTTTTAGTATTAGTTCCATTCTTTAGTATTACTTACGTGTGATTTGGATTAGTATGGTAATACTCAAGAACCTTCTGTATTTGTTGTTTGAATTTTTCTGTGTCTATTTTTGTTAAACTTGGGCTATGCTCATAGTCTTCAATATGACCTCTGTTTTGTACAATAACAGGCTCCCTTAACCAATCAAAATAAATAGATTTTGTAGATGTATCTACAAGGAATAGCATTAATGGTATTGGGTCAAAAGGGATGAAATTCTTTAGTTTAATAGGTATATTAGTTAAATTATTTTTAGTTATGTGTTTTTTTGATTTCAATTCTATTCCAAATTTCCCAACAATCTTTCTATCTAATGTTGCACTCACCAGAAAATCAAAATTAAATTGTGTCCCAACATTTCTTAATATTTCTAAGTTTTCAAATTTTGATAAAAATAAATATGCAATTGCTTCTGCTCTTTGTTCAATTAGTGATGATTTAGTTCTTCTCATTTTAAACCTTAAATTTGGAATTCTTGGGTTTAATTAAATTATTCTCCCAAAACTGTACAACCTCATCCCTCAATAGTAATAAGTTATTTATATTTAAAGGATATTTAGTTTTCATTGAACTTATTCTTTTGCGATGATTTTTATGAACTGATAAAATATAACATTCTTGTGTTTTATTGTTAATTCCGACTAGATATGTTGGAGCTTTTAATTTATACAGTCTTTTTAATTTATTTAAAGGTAATTGAA
>JAQICK010000282.1 GCA_027858595.1 Melioribacteraceae bacterium | reverse complement strand
GCTAACACCGATAATAATTATTTAAAAATCTTGGCTTTTCTTCCAGCATTTTTAACTGCAACATCACGTGTTTATCAAAATCATCATTGGGCTTCGGATGTTTTTCTTGGTGCTTTTATTGGGTATTTTACAGCTAAGTATATTACAGATTTACATAAGCAAAATGAAGTTTCACCGACAATTACTAATACTCCGTTAATTTCACTTTCATTATCTTTTTAAGATTTTTTGGCATAATAAATATGACTAAGACTTTGTTTATAATTTACGTTGAAGATATTGAAAAGACTAAGCTCTTTTATGAACTTCTTTTTAACATAAAGCCAATTGTTGATGAACCTGGCATGTGCGAGTTTGAATTGCCCGATGGTTCAAAACTTGGAATAATGCCAAATACATCTCTTGAAAAACTCTTTGGGAAAAGCTTTGAGAAACAGAAAAGGAGAAAAGCTCTTCCTCAAACAGAATTTTATTTTGTGGTTGATGATGCACAAGCATTTCACAATAGAGCCTTGCAACTTGGGACATCTGAAATTAGAGAATTCTCTGAAATGGATTGGGGCGAGAAAGTAGCTTATTCAATTAACCACGATGGTCATATTTTGGCATTTGCAGAATCAATGTAAAACTAATCCCTCAGAAACAGAATATCACCCATTAACTCTAATTTTATCCTTCTCTACTCCTCAACCCTATTCAAGCCATTCAGAGCAGCAACACGATATGCTTCAGCCATTGTTGGATAGTTGAATGTTGTATTTACAAAGTACATTAAATTATTATTCTCATTTGGTTGCGACATAATTGCTTGCCCAATGTGGATAATCTCTGCCGCACCTTGTCCGAAACAGTGAATTCCAAGAATTTCTAACGTATCACGATGGAATAGTATTTTAAGCACTCCGGTCTTTTGTCCAGTTATTTGAGCACGAGCAAGATGTTTAAAAAATGATCTGCCCAATTCGTATGGAATTTTTTCCTCGGTCAATTCTTTTTCAGTTTTTCCAATAGAACTGATTTCAGGTAAAGTATAAATGCCTGTTGGAATATTTGCAACTAATTTATAATCAGTATGTCCTTCAACAATATGGGTAGCGGCAAAACGTCCTTGATCATAAGAAGCACTTGCCAAACTTGGATATCCAACAATATCACCAACTGCATATATGTTAGTATTACTTGTTTGATAGTTCTTGTTTACTTTTATAGAACCTTTGTAATCAACTTCTAGCCCAATTTTTTCAAGTCCTGATTTATCAGAATTTCCTGTTCTACCTTGAGCCCACAAAAGATAATCTGTTCTAATTTTTTTATTTGATTTTAGGTAGATTGTAACGCCTTCATTATCAGCTTCAACTTTTTCGTATTCTTCATTATGCCTGATAACTACACCGTTTTCACGTAAATGGTAAGCAAGAGCATCAACGATTTCATCGTCTAAAAACTCAAGAAGCTTTCCCCTATTGTTAATTAGATTTACCTTCGTTCTCAATCCTCGAAAAATGGAAGCATATTCACAACCAATAACTCCAGCACCATAGATTGTAATTGACTGTGGATGCCCTTTCAGATCGAGGACAGTATCACTGTCAAGAATTCTTGGATGAGAAAAATCGACATTCTCAGGGCGATAAGGACGCGAGCCTGCTGCAATTACAAAATATTCGGCGGTGTATTCTTTTACATCCCCAGTTTCAGAAATAACAATAATAGTATTTTTATCAACAAAAGTTGCAAACCCATCAAGAATGTCAACCCAATTTCTATCATAAAAACCTTTTCGTAAATCCATTTGACTTTTAATTACCGACTCGGCTGTGGAAAGCAAATCTTTAAAATTTACATTTCTAAAATCATTTCTGTTTTCCAAAATTTGTGTTGCATGTCTTAATGCTTTACTTGGAATTGTTCCACGGTGTGTACAATTTCCACCAATATTACTAAATGCATCGCAAAGAGCAACTTTTTTACCAGCTTTAACGGCTTTCATTGCTGCACCTTCGCCGCCAGGTCCACTACCAATTACTATTACATCATAATCCATATTAATA
>JAQICK010000358.1 GCA_027858595.1 Melioribacteraceae bacterium | reverse complement strand
TTTTTGCGAAAGAGCTAAGTTCGCAGATTTTGTTCCAATATTATCTGTGTAACTCACAAAATTAGCTTCTGAACTTGGATTTTGCTTTAAGGCTTCAGCCACTCTATTTAAACTTTCTTTTGACGATAGTGTAATTTTTAAATTACTATCTAGAAATCGATTGATTGAAAATAATAAACGACAATAACCAATCAACTGAATAGCCATTCTTTTGAGTACCACTATAATAATTATCAACCAAATTCTGAATTTTTATTTTATCATAAATATCTGATTCAGTAATGCTTTTGGAACTTATAATGTCATAGATATATTCTTTCAATAATTTTAATAGAATATCAGTATTGCTAACTTCCCTATAGTCTTTACTCATTTTTTTAATCATTATTGACCACAACCTTGATTGCAATGAATTTAAATAATACGGATGCTTAGTATTCCCTTTTACTAGTTGAAAATCTCTAAGTTCAGAATAGTTTTCGCTAATAATTTTTCTAAATAATCGCCCATTTTTTTTCTCCCTTATTTCAACTCCGAATAAACTTGAGATTAAACTTTGCTGAACAAACGGCATTACTGCTGTGATCATATCATCTAATCGAGTTTGTTCGTGTGAATAATAATTTGGTAATCTGGTCAATAATCCAAAATGGTCTAACCAATTTTCAATATTGTTGCTATTTATCTTTGGTAATAAGTCAAAAATATTCTCTAGTTGTTCTTTCACGCCTTGCTTCATTTCTAATATTATATCTTTAGAAAAAATATCAGCTCGTGGTAAAGCTAAGTATGAAATTATTTCTTCAATGTTTCCACTCAACAGAGCCTTTCTTCCTTTAATAAGCAGCTTATAAAAAAACTCACGTCTCCAAATCTCACCGAATCCACCATCTATTACTACGAGATTTCTTTTTGAAAGAAATTCATAATTTCTTAATTGCATTATTGCAGAAGCAGCATTGTTTGCTACTGTTTCTGTAGTATAATTTTGTATATCATTTATCAACTCATCAACAATGTTATTTGTGGAGTTATACTGATGATGTGGGACGTTAAATTTATCTGTTATCTGTTTTGCAATGAAGCTATCGGGATGACTTGGTGTACCAAAAGAATGTGTGTCGAAAAACTCCTTTCTTCTATTCAACAAAATTGATAAAATAACTCTAGAATCCATTCCCCCAGATAATGATAAGGAGAGTTGCTCTGAGGAAGAAATATTGAGATTTACAAGTGAAGTTAAATGAGATTCATAATCGCTTGAAGTTAAAAAGTTTTGTGAAAATTCATGTTTGAAATTCCCATAACTAACTTTATAATTTTCGTTGATGTTTATAACTGCTGTTTTCCCAGCAACCAATCGCTTAGTATTTTTAAAAACACTATCTTGAGAAATTTGGTTGAAGAGCAACCATCTACTACTAAATTCAGCGAAATTGATTTCTAGATTTCCATAATACGTGAGCCATTTTATTTTTGTCGAAAAAATTATTCTATCACTAAATTCTCGAATGTAAATGTCTCGGAGACCTAACTTATCTGTATAAATTTCAACTTTTCTGTTTTCAACAATAATGATAACATAATGTCCATCCAGATTAAGAGTTTCTTCAATTCCTTTTTTAAGTGAAATCTCCCATGCATTTTTATCCATTATTTTATTAATTCCACCAGAATTAGCAATACCAATACCAGCGATAAAAATATTTTTATCAGAAATATTAAAAGAATAGAGATTTCTGGAATTACCTCCAGAAACAAGATTTACGTTATTGTTTGAGAATGAGTGTAATACAATTTCATTACTGATTTTATCGAAATCAGAAAATGATTTTTCACCTTTACTAATTTCTCCAAACAACCAACTCATTTTATTGCCCTTTTATTTTTGTTATTTAACAATTTTACTATTCAACAACTCAACAACGAGTCGATCTGTCTTATAAACATATTTAAGCGATTCTATCAATCCCCAAGAATCAGTAGAAACAGTGCGGTTGTTAGTCTTATCAAAAATAAAATGACCGGCTAGTGATTCAAGGTTTCCGTCATGAGCTAACCCAACAACTTCCATATTTCTATTTATTAATGAGCTACCCGAGTTACCTCCTACAATATCGTTTGTTGAAGCAAAACCAATTGGAATTGACAAATCTAATTCAGCTGGTGGAGTTTGCCATCGTGGGTGTAAACCCCAAGGATAAGTTTTTTTACCAAAAGAAATGTATCGATCCCACAAACCATAATAAGTAGTTTTACCAGGAGCAATTGTACCGTTGTATTCGTAGCCTTTTATAACTCCATCTGAAATACGCAAGGTCATAGATGCATCCGGAGAAATATTTTCACCAAAAACTTCAAATACAGCTTCACCTAATTTTTGATTTAATATAGTAAGTGTGTTATTCAAGTTTTTTCTTTCCTTGTAAAGTTTGTCATAAACAACTTTTGAATTAGTAATAAATTGGATAAATGAATCATTGGAATTTAAAATTTCATCTGGTGTTTTGCCCAAGAACTCTTCCACACTTTCCTTTGAAGTAAGAATGGAATTACTCAAAGCAAAAGCAACTGCTTCTTCACCAATTTGTCCACCATAAAGTTTTTTCAAAAGCTTATCATCTTTTCCAAGAATACTTGTTGCTGTATTGGCATGAGCACGGATTAGTAAATTATTAAATTCAACATCTATAGAATCTGGATAAATGTTTTTAAGAGTATTCTCTATATTATCTTCTTGATAAAGCGGACTTCTATCTGATGCATCTTTTTTCATTTGTTCGGCATAATCAGTAGTAGAATTAGCAATTTTAAAGTAAACCGAAGCACCCCGTCTTTGGGGAAGATAACCGTAATATTCGGAAGATGATTTTCTCAATTCAGAAATTACATTTTCAATTTCATTCCAAAGAGTTCCATATTTTGCAGTTAACTCAGGAGAGTCATTAACTCTCGTTCTCAATTCTTTTTCAAAATCAACTTTCTTTGCCATCAATACTGGCTTGCTTAATCCGTACAATCTTCCGGCATAAGATTTTCTACCATTTCCATATCCCATAACTTTATTTAATAATTCAGATTCGCGTTCTGGATATTTATTAAACAATTCGAAATACACTTGATAAAGATCCTCGTACAAAGCCAAGCGATTTGTATAAACAACATCTCTCAAATACTCAAGATTTGCCACGGAGAGCAATCTATCAGTGTGCCCTGGTCTGCCAACAACAAAAATTGGCTCACCTTCTTCTGCCCCTTTTTCACTCCAAGTAAAATGGTTTTCAGACTTTACTGGCTTACCACCTTCATCATAAGCACGGTAAAACATAAAGTCCAACTCATATCTGGGATAAGTAAAATTATCCCAATCCCAGCCCGTTGCAGCTATTTGAAAATCTGGAGCCATTACTAACCGTATATCAGAGTAGCGTTTATAGAAATAAAGCGAGAACTTTCCGCCGTTGTATAATGTAACGACTTTACAAACCAAGCTACTCTCGTCTTCGCCATCTCTTATCAGTTTTGCTTTGGCAGAATCACGTAATACAATTTTTTCTTCATCGGTTTTGCCCTTATCCATTTCACTTTTAATTTCATCGGTGACATCTTCTATATTTATTAGTTGATCGACAAATAAGTTTGGAACAAATCTTTCATCATCAAGAGTTTCTGCATAGAAACCATCTCGCAACCAATTTTCTCCTTCATCTTGGATTGAGCTTAATTGTCCTCTGCCACAATGATGGTTTGTCATTATCAATCCATCTTCTGAAACAAAGGCTGCTGAACAGCCTCCACCAAATTGTAGTGCCGATTTCTGAACATTATTCAACCACTCAACTGATGGTTTAAATCCATATTGCTTTTCAAATCTCTCAACAGGTACAGAATCAAACGTCCACATTTTTCCCAAATCATTTAAGGAATATTTAACTGTGTCGGTATCAATTGGCTTGTATAATGCGGTTTGAGCATTTGTAGTAGTTATTAAAAGAAGTAATAATAATAAAGGTTTTAGTAATTTCATTTTCATTCCATAATAATTTCAATACAATTAATTATAAACATAAAGATATGTTTTTTTTAAGATTAATTTTCTTAATTGAAACACTTACAGTGATTCCTAAGGGAAAACATTTACTGAATTTTACATACCTTTAATCTAAGTTTGTTTTTTATAATATTGCGAATTGGCATCAAATAATTTTTGTAGTAACGGAGAAAACATGAGTAAATCAATAAAAAGTATAATGATAAAGACTTTGGTTTTAATAATAATTTCATTTCCAGTATTAAACGGTCAGACTGTAAAACTAAAAATTATTGAAACTACAGATACGCACGGAGCAATATTCCAGTATGATTTCACACAAATGAAATCTCAAAATCATTCTTTGGCTCAGATTCATTCATATGTAGAAGAGCAGCGGACTGATACAACACAAGAGATAATTTTGCTTAGTAATGGCGATATTTTACAAGGCACACCAGTTGTTTATTATTATAATTTTGAGGATACAAACTCACCGCATCTTTACGCAGATGTTATGAACTACATGAAGTATGACGCCGGTTCTGTTGGAAATCACGACATCGAAACAGGACATCCTGTGTACGATAGTTTTGTTAAACAATTAGACTTTCCATGGCTTTCAGCAAACTCTGTAGATGTTAATACAAGTAAACCATATTTTGAGCCCTATACAATTATTGAGCGGAAAGGAATTAAGATTGCCGTTCTTGGATTAACGACACCGGCAATTCCTAGTTGGTTGCCTCCTCAAATTTGGGAAGGAATCGAATTTAATGATATGATTGAAACTGCAAAAATGTGGATTCCTATTATTAAGGAAAAAGAAAATCCTCAAATTATTGTCGGACTTTTTCATGCTGGCGGTGATCCAAATTATAACGGACAAACTAGCGAAACATATAAAAATGAAAATGCCACAAGGCTAGTAGCCGAACAAGTATCAGGGTTTGATATTGTCTTTACTGGTCACGATCATCATGGGTGGAACAAGTTTGTTGATAATTCTGAAGGAGATAAAGTTTTACTTGCAGGTGGAACGAGTTCAGCGCGAGTTTTTGCAGAGGTTTCTATTAACATGACTTTTAATTCAGAAACGAAAATCTGGGACAAGGAAATTACAGCCGAGTTAGTTGATTCAAAAAAATATCAACCAGACTCAGATTTCTTAAAAACATTTAATCCTCAATTTGAAATTGTAAAGAAATACGCATCCAAGAAAATTGGTGTTTTTACAGAAACAATTTCTTCACGCGATGCATTATTTGGCGACTCCCCTTTTGTCGATTTAATTCATAAAATTCAACTCGATATTTCTGATGCTGACATTTCGTTTGCTGCTCCTCTAACATTTAACACACAAATTAAAAAAGGCGAAATACTTGTAAAAGATATGTTCAAATTATATAAGTATGAAAATCTATTATACACCATGAGCCTCACTGGCAAAGAAGTAAAAGATATTTTGGAATACAGTAGTAGCATTTGGTTTAATGAAATGAAAAACTCTGATGACAATTTGCTAAGATTTGCAAAAGAAGAAGATGGCAAATTAAAATGGTCGGAGCGTTCTAACTCGCCAATGCTGGAAGATAGGTTTTACAATTTTGAATCAGCTGCTGGAATTAATTATTCTATTGATGTTTCTAAATCGATTGGTGACAGAGTAACAATTCAGTCTATGAGTGATGGCAATAAATTTGATTTAGCTAAAACCTATAAAGTTGCACTAAATTCTTATCGTGGAAATGGTGGAGGAGGACATTTAATAATCGGTGCAAAAATTACACGGGAGGAGTTAGCTTCTAGAATTATTACTTCAACAGAAAAAGACTTACGTTTTTACATGATGAAATGGATTGAAAAAGAAGGAACAGTTAATCCTAACGCCGATAACAATTGGGGAATTATTCCAACCGAATGGGCTAAAAAAGGGAGTGAGAAGGATAGAAAGTTGTTGTTTGAAAAATAAGGGAAACGCTGATTATTATAATCAAAACAGATAGAGCGAATTCTACTCTGATTAAAAACTAATTGCAAAAGTAAACCCCCGAGGTTTTAAAAACCTCGGGGGTTTTATGTTTTAATTATTTGGAACTTCTTCTATTTCCTTCGTTTCTTCTACAACTTTATATTCTTCAGTGATTTTTCCTGCTTCGAGTTCATCTGCAATTCTATTAGCATCACCGATATATCTTAGAATTTGTAATATTCCTTCGGAAGAAACAGAAACCATTCTATTGTTAGAAGGATTGTAAAGGAAATTACCCGGAATAGATTCAATATTTCCGTCAAACGCTGCACCAATAATTTCTGCTTCCTTATTAATTACTGCACTACCGGAGCTTCCTCCAGTGATATCATTAGTAGAAATAAAATTATACTGAGTGCTCATATCAAATCCTTCTTTTGGATTTAACCAACGCTCTGGCAATCCCCAAGGATACTTTTCATCGTTCGAATAATATCTATCATACATACCGTAAAATGTTGTTTCAACTGGAGCAATAGTTCCATTGTATTCATAGTTCATTAATTTACCATCACTAATCCTTGAAGTAAAGGTTGCGTCAGGTGGAATTGTAGTTCCATAAACTTCAAACAAAGCTCTACCTAATTCATTTTCAAGAACTTTTTCTGTCTGCTTTGCTGCTTTCTGTGTGGTTTGGAGTTCTGCAAGCCTATCTTCTGTATCAAGAATAAATCTCACAAATGGGTCATTGGAATTTATAATTGCATCTGCTCCTTTATTTGCAAGGGCTTCAACACCCGCAGCAGTTGTAATTACAGAATTATTTTTGATAAACTTAACTGCTGCATCGCCTTTATTTCCACCATACATTTTTTGCATTAAAGAATTATTATCTCCAAGGTTCAACATCATATAATTAGCTTGAAGTCTTAATTCTTTATCCGTTTCTAAAACATTTAAATCTGCTGGAAATAATTTTTGAATTGTAGTGTCAAGTTTTGCGCCTTTGTATTCATCTCCCTTGCTTGTATCTGGTTTTTGTAGTTCTCTAGCAAATTTAATTAAGTCTTTAGCTATCAAGAAATAATCCGAGCTACTGCGTTTTGAAATTGTATAAGCGCTTATCTCTGCTGCCGATTGACGAAATTCATTATTTACAGTTTCAATTCCATCCCAAAGATGTCCGTAAAGTTTGTTTAGATTTTCATCCCCTCGAACAGCTTGTTTAAATTTATTTTCAAAATCTCGTTTACGTGCCATTGAGTATTCATCAGTTAAGAACTGGTAACTATACTTAAAAACTTTTGCACCATTTCCGACGAAAAGCATTTGATCTTCATACTTACGAGCATTTTCGGGATCTTCTTTAATCAACTCACCGTAGTATTTTACTTTTTCATTTGTTTGATAATTCAAGTTTCGGTATGTGAAATCACGCATGTATTCTAATTGAGCAACCGTTTTTAATCTGAATGTTTTACCTGGATTTCCAACAACAAAAATTGGTTCTTCCTTTTGTGCACCGTTACTACTCCACTTAAAAAAGTGGTCGGTTTTTAATGGATTTCCTTCATCATCGTAAACACGCATAAATGCAAAATCTGGATTGTAACGTGGATATGTAAAATTATCAGGATCGCCACCATACAAACCCATGCGACCTTCATTAACATATACTGCTCTCACATCGTCGTATTTTTTGTAACCATATAGAGAATATTTTCCACCATGATAAAGTGAAGTAACTTTACAAATTAAATCTTTTTCTTCAGAATACTTTTTCTCTAATTCTTTAATTTTTTTTCTTTGTAATTTTGCTTTTTCAGTCTCTGTTTTTCCCATATCTATTGCAGCAAAAATCTCTTTTGTCACATCTTCAGTAAAAACTAATTGCTGAACAAATAATTTAGGAACTCTTCTTTCGTCGGCAAGAGTAGGTGCATAGAAGCCAGTCTTGTGTAAGTCTTCGCCTTCTTCCTCATACCGACTTGTAATAAAATCGACACAATGGTGATTTGTCATAACTAAACCATCTTCTGAAACGAACGAGGCAGAACACCAGTTTGCAAATTTAAGAGAAGATTTTTGAACATCTTCCAACCAAGCTGCATCAGGGTCAAATGAATATGTTTCATTAAAATACTCAACAGGAGCATCTTCAAATGTCCACATTTTACCAGTATCAAACTGACTAGATTTCACAGTATCTGTATTGAAATTTGAGTTTGTGGATGGTTGATTTACTACATCCGTTGTGGATGAACATCCAACAAGAAATAATAAAAACAAAGTAATTAGTAAACTTTGTAGATTCTTCATTTTATAGCCTAAATGTTTGTAAATTAAAAAACAAAGATAATAAGGTGGGTTTCGATTAGCAATTTATTTTAACTGCTAATATTATTAACAATGCAGATTAAACGCTTAGTCAAACAAGTTACAATTCTTTTTAAATTTATATTTTATTGAACTAGTTTTGTGGTTTTTATGGAGTTGTCATCTCGAACATGTTGTTTGTGAGATCTTCTAATATGGCCGCTTTTTTAGATTTCTCAATCGTCCCGAGAAAAACAATCGGTGCTCATTTCGAAATGACACATTTTTTAAAAGTTTGTCATATTGAAGGAGTTTGCTTTTCAACGACTGAAATATCGCCTCTAATAGTGTGAGATTCTTCATTACCCCCGAAAGCTTTCAGGGTTCATTCAGAATGACAATTTAAACATTCGTTGACAAACGCTATTTCCTGAACCAATTTGTTACTGGCATTTATACGGTTAGCAATGAATATAAGTCTCAACAGAATTTATTTTGCTCAAGTAAACTTCATCATCAACCGTTCCTGTACAACATGTGCATTTTTGTGAATAATAAGTAACTACTTCTTCTCCTTCTTCAATTACTAGAAAATCTATAATTGAGGAACAGGCTGCACACTCAATTGTGTGGTGGGTTTTGGGTTTTGAAAAACATTCTGGGCAGAAGTGATTACCATTTCCGTGTACCACTTCTTTAGGCGAAATTAGGAATAATTTATTACACGCTGAATTACTACATCTGAAAAATTTTAATTTATTGGTCTGTAAAAGTTGATTCATATTTATCTCATATTTTTCTAACACAACTTATCTTTTTACAATTACTATTTCTACATAAAACATTGTCCGGATTATTATTTACCCTTATTATAATAGTTAATTTCAAATAGATATTTTTAGCTCCTATTTGTATTCTCAAAAAGTCAAGCTTGATTCTTTGAGAATCTCTGTTCACTCTCTGAAAGTGTCGCTTGATTCTTTTAGAGTCTCCGTTGACTCTGGGAGAATATAATTTG
>JAQICK010000287.1 GCA_027858595.1 Melioribacteraceae bacterium | reverse complement strand
ATGGAGGTTTACCCCGTGGAATAAATCAGAGATTTAACGCAAAGCGTTATTCCACGGGGTGCATAAAGAACTTGGACCTGGATTCTCAGAACCAGTGTACCAGGAAGCGTTAGAATTGGAATTTCAATTACAGAAAATACCCTATGAAAGAGAAAAATTATTGAATATCTTTTATAAAAACCATAAACTCACTAAACGTTATTCTTCTGATTTTCTGTGTTATGATAAAATAATTGTAGAATTAAAAGCTTTCCATGAAACGTCTGGTGACCACGAAGCACAGGTTTTAAACTACCTAAAAGCATCTCAATTAAAATTAGGATTACTAATTAACTTTGGTTCAAAAGTCTACAGTATAAACGGCTAGTTTTGTAATTCGTGTTAATCTGTGTAATCTGTGGACTAAACGTATTATTCTTTAATTCGTGTTAATCTGTGTAATCTGTGGACTGCAATATAAACGTTTGGTACTTTAATTTGTGAAAATTAGTGTAATCCGTGGACTAATTACACTAATTGGGTCATAGCAAAGAAATAATCATGAACAGTACCATTAAGAATTAATTCGTGAAAATTCGTGAAATCCGTGGACAGGACACTTTACAAAATATCAAACTCATTCATTGATAGTTTTGTTTTTCCAGAAAAAATTCGAATACCATTATTATTATAAACCACACGATGCAATCGTGCGGCAGCGGGGATTAATTGGCACATGGCAACAATAGTACAATTGAAACACGGAAATAATCTAAATCATTTTTGCCAATTAAAATATAGAGAACCAACACTTAATATCTAAACTGAATGAAAAAAATAGCAATAATACCTTTGAGGGCAGGATCAAAAGGAATCCCTGGTAAAAACAAGAAAAAATTACTTGGAAGACCCTTGTATCAATGGGTACTTGGCGAAGCTATTTTTTCAGAACTGGATGAAATCTATGTACTTACTGATGATGCTGAGATACTTGAACAAATCCAACAAGAATACACCTGGACTAACAAAGTCAAAGGTATGCTAAGAAGCCCAGAGAGTGCGACCGATACTGCGAGCACAGAACAGGCAATGCTTGAGTTGGCAAATAATTTGAATAATAATTTTGATGTTATTTGCTTGTTACAGGCCACTTCTCCATTAACAAATGCTGACAACATTAACAATTGTTTAGCAAAAATTAAGGATGAAAATTTTGACTCTGTGCTTACAATTGTTGAAACAAAAAGGTTTACCTGGTCACAGAAAGGAGAAAGTTTGAACTACGATTATTTAAATAGACCTCGACGGCAAAATTTTGATGGTTTATTAATTGAAAACGGTGCGGTTTACGCAGCGAAAAAAGAAACATTCCTGGAAAATAAAAACAGATTGGGGGGGGAAATTGGTATTGTTAAAATGCCGGAAGATACGTTAACCGAAATTGATGAAATAACTGATTGGGTAATAATTGAAAAACTAATACAAAATAGGTTGACACTGCTAAAAAAACCAGTTTCAGAAATTAAAGCCATGGTTTTTGATGTTGATGGTGTCTTCACTGATGGGACTGTAGCAGTTTCTTCTGATACAGAATTGTTCAAGCAATTTTCTGTGAGAGATGGAATGGGCTTTGAAATTTTAAGACAATCCGGAATTACACCAATTGTTTTAACATCTGAAGACAGTCCTATTGTAAAAACCAGAATGGATAAATTGAAAATTGAGCATTTGTATCTTGGAGTAAAAGACAAATATTCCCGGTTACAGATAATTTTGAATAATCTAAAATTAACGAGAAATGAATTAGCATATCTTGGAGATGATATAAATGATCTCCCAAACATTTTATCCGCTGCCTGGGGAATTGCCCCGGCAAATGCATTGCCTTCCATAAAACAAAATGCAGATTTAACCTTAAATAATCCAGGTGGCAATCTTGCAATTCGCGAATCAATTGAATTTATTGAAAAGTACAACCAAAAATTTTAACTAATGAAACAAGCAAAAGTAATTGCAGAAATTGGCTGCAACCACAAAGGAGAAATGGAGATTGCAAAGGAAATGATAAAAATTGCTAAAATCTTTTGTAATGCCGACGTAGTTAAATTTCAAAAAAGAAGTAATAAAGAACTTCTTTCTGATGATCAAAATAACGCACCACAACCAAATCCGTTAAACTCTTATTTATACACTTACCGCGAGCACATAGAATAACA
>JAQICK010000195.1 GCA_027858595.1 Melioribacteraceae bacterium | reverse complement strand
CAATTAAATTCGAATCATATAGTCTTATTATTTTCAAAACGCTTTTGCAAAAAACAAAATCAGCGAAAAAAGGACATTTTTGCAGTGCTTACTTTAAAATTGTTTTTAGGATATATGCGATTTGTTTTCATAATTTCCACAAGAATAATTGTTCTTTCATCATTTATTAAAATGAATATTTCATATTTTTAACATTGAAAATAATAGTACACATTAATTAAAGTATATGAATTGGTTTTTTATGTCTAAAACTAGATTGGAAAAAGATTTACCGGAAGCAATTGAAAGTTGGGGTTGGAAATATCATCACACTGGAATACCAACTGATAAAATAATGCCGAATGAAAGGTATTTACCACAATTTAAATTTTCTGTGTCAGGATTTAATGAAAGTCCATTTGGAATTGAGTGGATGAGATTTGAAAAGGATTGTTTAATACATGAATTAATTCAGACAGTTCCACATTTAGCTTTTGTTGTGGATGATTTAGATTATTAGTTAGCAAATAGAAATTTTAAAATTATATCAGAGCCTAATTTACCAATGGAAGGAATTAGAGTAGCTATGATAGAGCATAATGGTGCTCCAATAGAATTGATGGAAATAAGTAAGTAAATTGTAAAAGATTTACTTAATAAGCTTCTGCAACTTTTCAATTTCATCACGCATGAAAGCCGCTGTTTCAAACTCTAAATCTTTTGCCGCTTGTTTCATTTCGGAAGTCATTTCTTCTATCAAGTCTTTTCGTTGATCGTTTGTCATGTATCTTATAATAGGCTCAGCAACTTTTGTAAAAGATGCATCTTCAAATTTATCTTTTTTACGCATATCGGCAATTGAAGTTGATGCCATAATTTCTTCGCGGGATTTGTAAATCGTCGCTGGTGTAATTCCGCGTTCTTTGTTGTATGCTTCTTGAATTTTTCTTCTTCGGTTGGTTTCATCAATTGTTTTCTTCATCGATTTTGTAATTCTATCTGCATACATAATTACTAGTCCATCGGCGTTACGTGCAGTTCTACCAGCTGTTTGCATTAGGGAACGCTCACTTCGGAGGAACCCTTCTTTATCGGCATCAATAATTGCAACGAGAGAAACCTCGGGCAAATCCAAACCTTCGCGTAAAAGATTTACTCCAACTAAAACATCAAAATCCCCAATGCGTAAATTTCTAATAATTTCAACACGCTCAAGTGAATCAATATCGCTGTGGATATATTTAACACGCACAGCCAAGTTCTCAAGATAGTCGGATAAATCCTCTGCCATTTTTTTTGTAAGCGTTGTAACAAGAACACGTTCTTTTTTTTCAACTCTAATTCTAATCTCACCAAGTAAATCATCTATCTGTGTTTTAATTGGACGGACAATAATTTTAGGGTCAAGCAAACCTGTTGGACGAATAATTTGCTCAATATAAAATCCACCCGTTTTTTCAAACTCATAATCTCCTGGAGTTGCCGAAACATAAATTACTTGGTTCGTTAATTTTTCGTATTCATCAAATTTTAATGGACGATTATCCAAAGCAGATGGAAGACGAAAACCGTATTCTACCAAATTCATTTTTCGTGAACGGTCGCCATTATACATTCCCCTAATTTGTGAAGCTGTAACGTGCGATTCGTCAATGATTAGTAAGTAATCTTTTGGAAAATAATCGAAAAGACAAGATGGGCGTGAACCTTCGGGTCTTGCATCCATGTGGCGTGAGTAATTTTCAATTCCAGAGCAGTAGCCAATTTCACGCATCATTTCAAGATCATAACGGGTGCGTTGTTCAAGGCGTTGAGCTTCGAGATATTTTTCATCATCCCAATAAACTTGCAGACGTTCTTTTAGTTCTGCTTCAATTGTTTTTATTCCAGCATTTACCTGCTCTTTGGTTGTAACAAAATATTTTGCCGGATAAATTGCAGAGGATTCAACCTCCTTAATAAACTCACCAGTAAGTGCATCAATAATGGAAATACGTTCAACCTCATCATCCCAAAACTCAATTCTAATTGCTTCTTCGTATTGGTAGGCAGGTATTACTTCAATTACATCGCCTCTTGCTCGGAAAGTTCCTCGCGTAAATTCAACATCATTTCGTGTGTAATAAATATCAATTAGCGAACGCATGAATTTCTTTCTATCAAGCTCATCCCCTTTGCGGACAAAGGTAATTTGCTTTGCGTATTGGTCAGGAGCACCAATTCCATAAATACAACTAACGCTTGCAATAATTATTACATCACGTCGTCCTTCAATTAGCGAAGTTGTTGCTTTAAGTCTTAGTCTATCAATCTCTTCGTTTACGGAAAAATCTTTTTCAATATATAAATCGCGTTTAACTACATAGGCTTCTGGTTGATAATAATCGTAGTAGCTTATAAAAAACTCCACGGCATTATTGGGGAAGAAGGCTTTGAACTCAGAATAGAGTTGTGCAGCAAGGGTTTTGTTGTGTGAAATAATTAAAGTTGGCTTGTTAACATTTGCAATTACATTGCTCATTGTAAATGTTTTTCCACTACCCGTAACACCAAGCAAAACTTGATGCTTTTCACCATCTTCAATTCCTTTTGTAAGCTCTTCAATTGCCTGAGGTTGATCGCCAGATGGTTTGTAGCTTGAAACTAATTCGAATTTTTCCATTTAGAAAAATAGTATGCAAATAAATGATATTCAATTCTAAAAATTATAAGCAAACCCAATCCAAGGAATAAGAACTATATCATTGTCATCAACCAATGGAATAACAAAAGCAAAATCTGCTGCAAGATGTTCACCTAAAAATCTTAATCCAAAAGACATAAAGTTAAAATCACTATCTGCAATGAACCAATTTTCAGTAATTAGTTTTGCATATCTTGAAATGCGTAACTCGCCACCAATAAGAAAAATTGGGTTCTTTGAATATGTTTCATATCCAACCCCAAAAGTAATAGCGCCTTTGTTAAAAGAGATAGTCCCAACAGTGTATAGAATATTTAGATAGTCTTTGTCATCAGGAAATTTTACAAAAAAGTCGCCGACTGAAACAGCATACTTATCGTTTTGAAATGGTGTTATTTTAGGAGCCAAATAAACTAATTGAAAATCTGTGCCTGGGAATAGTGACATACCCCCCGAAATAGTAATGTAGTCAAGTACTCCAAAAGCAACCATCGGAAAGAAAATTTCATATACAGAAAAATATCCATTACCAGATTTCAATCCACGTCCAGTAGGGGCGAAGAACAATCTTGTTTTGTTTGGGTCTTCAATCCAGTATTCCCCATTTTGAATTTTTGAAGAGACAGTCTCTCGGTTTAGAATAGTCGATTTTTCAATTTTTATTATAGCGTTTGAAAGCAGATTAAAAGAAATATATGTGCTATCTTCTGATTCTATTTTGCCGATAAGAGTTGAACCATCTTTTATTTCAAGTCGAATAGTGACTGTTGAATCAATCGGAGTGTTATTTTCATCTGAGGATTGAGCAAGAATGGAGAAAGAGCTTAATACAACAAATACAAATAGAACTTTACAAAAAGGATACATTGTTGCCTCAAATATTTTATTGTCTTTAAGAGCAACATAATTAAATATATTCTAACAAACTAAAAGTCTTATTATTTGTACAAAGGGTTGTAGCATCAAATTATTATGGATATTTTTAGAAACACTTTTACAAATTTTTAGGAGGGAAGATGAAAATAGTGGCTTTTATATTGTTTCCATTATTGTTGTTTGGACAAACGGTAAATCAAAAATCCGATTTTAAGGAAAAGGTAGATTCTGCGTACATGAACGCAATGAAAGGCGTTTATTACGCATTGGAAAACATTCCAGAACGGAAGGGTTCAACCTCGAAAGATTTAATTGCAGAGAACGAATTAATAGCTTCTGTAAAAGTAAAAAAAGAAGTTGGCGGAGTTGTTGTTAAATCTAGCGGATTTTATAACACATACAAAGTTACGGTTGAAGTTTATCGAGATTATAAAACATTAAAAAATGAAGGCATCATTAAATACATACCAAAAGATGAATAAAGAATGATTATAGATAGCACAAAAGAAAATATTAAAAAAGCGGCAGAAGAAATTATTGCGGGGGGAATAGTTGCATTTCCTACGGAGAACGTTTACGGACTTGGCGCTGATGGACTTAATCCGACTGCGGTTGCTAAAATATTTGAAGCAAAACAACGTCCGACGTTTAATCCACTTATTTTACACATTGCTTCACGAGATCAATTAAAAGAATTAGTTAGCATTGAAAACGATAAAGTTTATAATTTAATAAATGCATTTTGGCCAGGACCTCTGACCATTGTTTTGCCAAAGAAGGATATCGTCCCAGATATTGTAACCGCTGGGAATACAACTGTTGCAGTGCGAATGCCACAGCATCCAATTGCGAAAGCATTAATTGAAGCTTGTGGAAGACCAATAGCAGCACCGAGTGCGAATCAATTTGGGTTTTTAAGTCCAACTACAGCTGCACATGTTGAAAAGCAACTTAGTAATAAAGTTAATATTATTTTGGATGGCGGTAAAAGCGATGTTGGAGTTGAATCGACAATAGTTGAAGTAACTAACGATGGTGTTTTTCTGCTTCGCCATGGTGGAATTTCTTTAGAGCAGTTAAAAGATGTTTGTGATTTTGTTGAGGTAAGGGATACAAACATTGATAAGCCAAATGCACCTGGACAATTGTTTCAACACTATGCTCCAAGTATTCCACTCAAATTTATTTCTGAAATTAATGAGGCAGAGATTAAAGGCAGAAGACTGGGCGGATTGTTTTTAAAAGAAAACAATTCTGAAATAGAATTTGAACAAGTAGAATTTCTTTCAAAAGCTGGGGATATGAGAGAAGCCGCAACAAATCTTTTTTCTCATTTACATAATTTAGAAAACAATAATTTAGATTTAATTTTAGTTGAACCAATTGAAGAAAAGGGTTTGGGTATAGCAATAATGGATAGATTGGTAAAGGCTACTAATAGGTATAAGTGAAAAAATTTGTCATTCCTTGATGTGCTCTTACACGGAATCTCCTTTTTGGCTAAGATTCCCAATAAAAGCATTTGGGAATGACATGCTTTCAAATTATTCTCTAAAGTTGCCAGCATACAAAAACATTAATAAGAAAGACTTTCACCCTTAGGTAAACGAACAATAAATACTATTGAAATAAAGCTTAATAGTGCAGCGATTATATAAGTCGTTTTCAAACCAAAAAGATCTCCCAAAACACCAATAAATAGCATTGCTATTGCAGCGGAAGCAAAATTCAGGGTCATAAATACTCCATTGAGCAATCCTGAATGTTCAGATTTAATAACATTTACTTCTGCAAGTAAAACAGGAGTTGTTGCAAACATTATAAATCCGATTAATATTAAAACTGGAATTGCAAAAATAGTATGGCTAATGAAAACAAAAAGTAGTAGTAAAAATGGGGTCGTAATTCCCATAATAATGAGTGTAAATCTTCTTCCAATTTTATCAGAAATGCTACCCGCAAAAAGAGTTCCTGCGGCACCAGCAAATTGAACAATCGATAAAGCAATTCCACCAGTCCAGAGTGACGCGCCATTTTCAGTCATGTAAGTAGGAAGAAAAGTGGTAAGTGAACCTTTTATTAGTGAAGAGAAAAAATATATTCCACCAATAGAAATAAATAATTGAAGTTGTTCTCTAATTGCTTTGATTGCCCCACTTTCTTTTTTCTTGTTTCTTAACTCACCAGCTATGGGGATATTTTTAAATTTAAAATACAACATAAGTGAGGCAATAAGACCAAGAGGGAGTAAGCGATAAGTCCCCTCCAAGCCCCAGAGAGAGATTCCGCCAAGTATATAAAGGGGCCCAAGACTTCTAGCAATTTCACCTCCAAGCATAAAATAGCTCATCCCTTTTCCAATTCGATTTCCAGAAACATGCTTAACCATAATTGGAGCGGGCACGTGGAACAATGACGCCCCTATTCCTGAAGCCAACAATAGTATAACGACCAAAGAAACACTAGGCATTAAACCTATGAAGCTCATCATTATTGCAGACAAAGCTGGAATTGCAATAAGAACATATCTTATTGGAAAATTATCTGAGAAGTGTCCTACAACAGGGTTGAATAAGGACGGTATCCTTTGAACAACTGTAAGAAAACCTACAAATGAAAGAGATAGAGAAAACTTTTCAATTAGCAGTGGTAATATCGGGGCAAGAAAAGATGTGTAAACATCGTGCACAAAATGTGCAAATGATATTGTAATTACTTTGTCTTGTTGAAATTTATTGTTCTGCATAAATCTAACCTTCAAGGTTAAAACGAAAATTATATTTTGTAGCCGAAAAATAATATTATAAATAACATTATTATTGTTTTGAAAACCTTGAAGGTTTGCACTTAAATAAATTGGGCTACGGCACTCTAGGGAATTTTGAAAAATCTGGTTTTCGTTTCTCAACGTATGCATTTTTTCCTTCTTGTGCTTCTTCGCTCATGTAATAGAGTAGTGTAGCGTTGCCTGCAAGTTCTTGAATTCCTGTTTGTCCATCGAGTTCAGCGTTGAACGACGATTTTAATAATCGCAAAGCAAGTGGAGACATTTGTAAAACTTCATTTGCCCACTGAACGCCTTCATCTTCAAGTTCTTCAACAGGAACAACCTTATTTACCATTCCCATTTGGAAAGCTTCATCGGCACCATATTGTCGACATAAATACCATATTTCACGAGCACGTTTTTGTCCAACCATGCGTGCCAGATACGATGCACCGTAGCCACCATCAAAGCTGCCAACTTTCGGCCCAGTTTGTCCAAACACAGCATTGTCAGCCGCAATTGTCATATCACATATTACATGAAGAACATGACCACCACCAATTGCATAGCCAGCAACAAGAGCTATAACTGGTTTAGGCATTGAGCGGATTAATTTTTGAACATCAAGTATGTTAAGTCGTTGAACTCCATCTTTACCAACGTATCCTTTATCTCCACGAATTCTCTGGTCTCCTCCAGAACAAAAAGCATATTTGCCATCCTTGGCAGGCCCATTGCCAGTAAGGAGAACAACCCCAATGCTACTATCTTCGCGAGCATCAATAAGGGCTTCGTGAAGTTCGTTTACAGTTTCGGGTCTGAATGCGTTGCGTACTTCTGGACGGTCAAATGCTATTCGAGCAATTCCATCCATTTTATCATAAGTAATGTCATTGTAATCTTTAACTTTTATCCAATTGTGTTTCATGTTAATCCAAACTATTTAAAAATTCATTTACCAAAATAATAAATTCTTCAGGGTTTTCTGAGTGTGTGTTGTGTCCACAGTCTTCAATAATTTTTAATTCAGAATTGTGGATTGATAGATTCATCTGTTTATTTAATCGTACATACTTTCTATCAAGGCTTCCGGCAATTAGTAACGTAGGAAATTTAAGTGATTCAAGTCTATTCCACAAACTGGGCATTTGTCCAGTGCTAAAGCCTCTTAAAGAATTTACCAATCCAGTTGCAGAGTTCGTCCTTTTTTGTTGGATTATTTGAGAATACTCAACATCATCCAAAGACTTTAATGACCGGAAGAAAGGTAAATCCATCCAGTCCTGAACAAATGAATCAATGCCGTCACTCAATATTTTATCTGCAATTTCAAAATCAGTTTTGATTCTGGATTTTCTTTCGGTCGCTTCTTCAATGCCAGCAGTTGCACTCTCTAAAACTAAAGCAATTATTCTCCCTGGATTTATAACCGCAAAAGATAGAGCTGTTCTGCCACCCATTGAGTAGCCAACAAGAATGGCTTTCTGAATTTGAAAATGGTTTAAAACTATATCAACGGTTTCTATGTGTGAATTTGCAGAAAAGGAATCTAAATTATCAGGCACGTTTGTTTTACCATGCCCTGGTAAATCTATGGCAATTGGGAAATATTTAGAATCCAGTTTTTCAAAAAAGGAAAGCCAATTCTCAGCTGAACCAGTAAAGCCGTGCAAAAATATGATTGGAATTTTATTGGAAGCAACGAAATTATTACTGCAAACTACATTTACGTTTATTCCATTACTCGAAATTTCCATCTTCTGCTTCTACCTGTGCTGTTAAAACAGTCCAGAATTTTTCTCGTTCATTTTGTGAAATTTTAGAATCAATTTTAATTTCAATTACTGAAAAACTTTTTTTCTTTTTTGCACTATTAAACTCTTTTACAAACGCGGAAGAACTAGATGTAAGTTTATAATTTCCACCAAAGCCTTTCACGATACTCTTGAAGTCAAGGTCAATAGGAGTTTTAGAATACTCTTCAAATTGAACGTCCTCTTCCTTTGCAATAGGCAGAGTTTCAAAAATTGCACCACCATCATTGTTTAATAAAATAATAATTAAAGGTATTTCATGTTTTTTTAATGCTAAAAGACCTGAAATATCATGATAAAATGCGAGATCGCCAATTATCAAAACAGAAGTGTTTTCACTTTGCACAGCTATGCCAGCGGCTGTTGAAATTATTCCATCAATTCCGCTTACACCGCGATTATTAAATATTTTAATTTTATTGTTGTATTTTGCAAAGTAATCAAAATCGCGTGCTGGTAGAGAGTTCGATATCATTAAGTTCGATTCATCTGGAAGTTCGGATAAAACAATATTTATTACTTTTCCTTCAAAAGGAAAGGATGTGCTTTCTAAAAATAAATCCTTAATCTCTCCAGCAGTAGTATCCAACTTAATTAAAGAATTTAAAAATTCTATTTGCTCATCTTTTGGCTTTACAGATAGAGCATTATTAAGGACTTTGCAAACCCATTCTGTTTTTCCAGAGACAACTTTTCCTGCTGTGTTAGACGGATCTTTTGTCTCGCCAAATTTATGAACTAAAATTTTATTTGCCTCAGAATCCTTAAAATATTCTAACAATGAAGTTGAAATAGGAGTATCGCCAAACTGTATTATTAATCTTGGTGTAATAGATTTTCGGATTTTATCGGATTTAAGGAATGAAGAAAAATTTGTAATTATATTTTTGTTTTCTTTTGCCAAGAACCTGATGTTTGAAAAACCATCTGCAAAGATGGGGGCGTTTAGAGTATTGCTTAGTTTAAGAATTTCATTTGCCATTGCTTCTTTATACTTGCTATTCCCTAAGATAAGCATAACCTTAGATGAGCCTTGTAAAAGATCTACTAAATATTGAATGTCATTGTTTTTTTTGTTCTTGTAATATATGTGCAAAATATTTTTGCTAAACTCTCGGTGCATTGATTCAACAAAACTTAGACTAGCCTCTTCGGTTTCTGCTGAAGGCTCAAAGGGTTTTGCAAAAGGAAAATTAAATTGAACTGGTCCCTTTTTACTAATACTATCTGCAACCGCACCAGCAATTTTTTTTGAAAAATTAAAAAGACTTGGCTTATTAATTTTAGGCATACCAGCTTCGTAATATCCACGAACATGATTTTTAAATATATTTACCTGATTAATAGTTTGGCTTGCACCAATGTTGTGCATCGATTGTGGTCTATCTGCTGTCAATATAAGAAGTGGAGCATGCTTATAAAATGCCTCAACAACAGCAGGGTAAAGCTCGGTTACGGCGGTTCCAGAAGTTGTTATAATTACAACAGGTGATTTAGTTTGGTAAACTAATCCAAGTGCAAAAAAACCACTTGAGCGTTCATCAATGTGGACAAAAGATTTAATCTTTTTCGATTTTTGAAATGCAACAACTAATGGAGTGTTGCGTGAACCTGGTGAGATGCATGCATATTTTATTCCATAAGTTTCTAATGCAGTAACAAGCAACTCTGACCAGAGTATATTGTGATTGACTAATTCATTCATAATAAAGTAGGGTTTAGTTTATAATTGTAATATGTAAAGGAAGTTGGCCCACATTTCCCTTTCCAAAAATTGTTAAATAGTTATGGTTAATTTAGAAAATTAATTTGTACTTTCAAATAAAGATATTATCGGTTTTAATTTTAATTCAGATTCAGAATATTCAGCTTCAGGATCTGAACCCTTCACGATACCACATCCTGCAAAAGCATGAATTGATTTTTTTCTTAATAGAGCGGAGCGAATTGCAACTGCAAATTCACCTTCGTTGTTAAAGTTGAACCACCCAATCATTCCAGAAAAAAGTCCTCTATCGTGAGGTTCCATTTCAATAATCGAATTTCGTGCTTTTGTCCACGGAACACCACATATTGCAGGGGTTGGATGTAGTTCTTTAAGTATTGAAAAAATTGATTGGTTGGAATTTACTTTTCCTTTTATTGGAGTCCAGAGATGTTGAATATTAGGGAGCTTTCTTATTATTGGGTTTTCATCACAAACGATATTTTCGCAAAATTGAGTAAACGAATTTTTAATAAATGAAACTACAATTTTTTGTTCTGCTAAATCTTTTTCACTAGTAAGAAGTCTTTCGGAAAACAGAATATCTTCTTCGGTAGTTTTACCACGAGAGATTGAGCCAGCCAATGCATCAGCTTCAATCCAGCCGTGAGAAATTTTTGCTAATTTTTCGGGAGAAGCACCAAAGAATATGGAGTCGTTTTTTCTAAATGCAAAAACATAACACCTTGGATATTTTGCTCCAAGCACTTCTAAAATTTTTGAAATCTCAACAGAACTCTCCAATTCTAAATCTACTTGCCGAGAAAGAACAATCTTTTGTACTTCCCCTGATTTAATTTCAGCCAAAGCTTTATTAACATTACTAACCCATACTTCTTTCTCTTTTCCGTTGGATGAAATTGCTACAGAACCAATGCTTTTGCTATCAAAAGAGTTCTTCTGAATAAGTGAGTTGAGCAGTTGAAAATCGGATTCAAGGTTAATGGTAGAAACATTGTTTCCAAAAAAATTATAAATTAGGTATGGTTTGTTTTGGAATTCAAAAAATAAAAATTTAGGAATGAACCATTCCGAATCTGAAAAATCACTCCACAAATTGTCTGAATTGTCAGTAGAAAATTTCATTCCACCCAAAAAGAGGGGAATAGAATCTATATTATATTCGTTCCAGTTGGAAAGAAAAACAGTTTCTAGTTCCGTAATAATGTTCTCAGTATCCTCAATTCTAGAATCTCCATAGGTCTGTACCTGAAAGATAGAATCGAATCCTAAAAAACTAATATCTTCTTTTACATGCGTAGTGTAAAAATATAGTCCATCTCTGTTTTGGATGTTATTTAAGATTGATGAAAAATCTATTTCGTCAAAATCAAAAATTAAACTAGAAAGAGTTTTGTCTTCGATTGAATTAATGTTAATGAAATGTTCTATTTTATCTAAAAATCTTTTCAAATTACCTGTAAATATCAATTATTATAACCTTTAAATATAACGGATTGTTTTGAGGTTTCATACTCCCACAATTTACAATCGTAACAATTTTCGGCAAAATCTGCTACTCTTGGCTTTTGTAAAACTTTAAATTACCTGATTGTTGTTTGAGCTTTTAATTAACAGCCAAATGAAGAAGGGTCCGCCAAGCAAAGCAGTAATTACTCCAACGGGAATTTCGACAGGTGCAATTAAAACTCTTGAAAGCGTATCACACAAAACTAGAAATGCACCGCCGAAAATAATGTTTAGAAAAACAAGATAGCGGTGATCGGCACCAATAATTAATCGGGAAATATGTGGCACCATCATTCCAACAAAACCGATTGGACCAACTACGGAGATTACACCACTAACCATCAACGAAGTAGCAAAAAACAATATGTTTTTTATTTTGGAAAGAGAGACTCCTCTGCTTATTGCAATATCTTCACCAAGTGCAAGTAAGTTTAGCTCGGTAGATAAAAAGATTATAATTGTACTTCCAACTAAAATAAATGGCAGAATATTGTAGATATCAGAATAGCCAACAATTTCAAACCCGCCCATTAGCCAACGCATTATTGAAAACGATTGTGTAAAATCACTTATAAATTGGATGAACAAAATAAAACTTGAAAAGAAAAAATTTATAGCAACACCAGCAAGGAGCATTGTACCTACCGAAAATCCTTTTTTGATTTTTGACAAAACGTAAATTATTACAATAGAAATTAATGCACCTAAAAACGCAAAAACTGTTTGTCCAGCAACTCCAAGTATTGAAAAGAGAATTCCTACCTTAACATATAGGGCAGCACCAAAAGCAGCACCGCTAGAAACACCTAGTGTAAAAGGGGTTGCAAGAGAATTGCGGAACATTGATTGAAAAGTCATACCACTAATTGCCAAAGCAGAGCCAGAGATAAAAGCAATAAGAACTCGCGGAACCCTTATTCTCCAAAAGATATCCCTTTTAATATTATCCAAATTAGGATTTAAAATTGAGTTAAATGAAATAGTTTCCATTCCAATTAAAGGAGCTAGAGCAAGCACAGCTAGGGCAAGAAGAGAAAACAAAACAAGTATTACTTTTTTGTTTTTTATCATTGAATCACCTCTGGCACAATGATGGACTTGTTACAACTTGGATGTTTAATAAAAGTAAATTTCTTGTCATATGTCTTTTCTAAGATTCCATCTTTTGTTACTTGGTCAGAATTACCATAAAAATCTATTTCGCCATTTTTTAATATTGCAATTTTATCACTGTAGAGAATAGCACTATTAATATTGTGGGTTACCGATACAATAGTTTTCTTTTTTTGAAGATGTATTTTTCTTAAAATTTTATAAATATCATGTTCATGTTTGGGGTCAAGAAAAGTAGCTGGCTCGTCTAGTATTATTACATCTCCGCCCTGGGCAAGAGCGGCTGCAATAAATATCATTTGTTTTTCACCTCCGCTAAGAGTGTTCATGTGTCTGTCGGATAAGTGATTTGTATTAGTAATATCAAACGCTTCTGTTACTGCTTTTTTATCATTGGCAGAAATTGATGTGAAACGACTAAGATGTGGATAGCGAGCAAGCATTAAAAATTCCTTTGCCGTGAATGGAAAATTGTTCTCGCTAATTTGTGGAACGTAACTAATCTGTTTAGCCAATTCTTTTTGAGATATTTTCTCAAGAGGGATATTGTTTAAAAGTATTGTTCCTATTGGTGGTTTGTAAATTCTGATTAAGCATTTAACTAGAGTTGTTTTACCACCACCGTTTGGACCTATAATAGAAAGGAAATCCGCTTTGGTAATATTTAATGAAAGAGAATTTAGAACTTTCTTTTTATCAAATGAAAAAGATAAATTTTTTATGTCGAAAAGAATTTCATTCATTTATAATTTATAATATCGGTTATTAGTTTTGTGATAAAGCATTTGTTTTTTCATTACCAAAAAATAGAGGAATTAATAATAGAATGTTGTGAAAAACAAAGGACCTGTCATTTCTTCAAAGGGAATTTTCTGTAAGAAATGACAATAAAAAGATTTAATGCAGAAACTCAATTAAATTAGAAAAACGAATCTATTAAAGCACTATTTCATCATCATTTTGCTATGTGGTTCAAGCATTTTTTCTGGTGGACTAATAAATGGAATTCCTAAACTTAATCCTCTTAATATAAAAATAATTGCAAGAATTATTGCAAAAACTGGAATAAGTTTGTTCATTCTTTGTCTTAAAGTGACACTTAAAAATTTGCCCACCAACGAAGTTGCAAACATAATGGGTGCTGTTCCTAATCCAAAAAGGAACATATACATTGCACCTGAAACTGTGCCGCCAGTTGTTAATGCACCTGCAAGAGCAACATAAACAAATCCACACGGAAGAAGCCCATTAACAAGCCCGAAAACAAACAACGAACTTGGAGACCCATTTTTTGTAAGTTTTGAAAAACCCTTTTTTACAAAATTACTAGTAATTTGATATGGTTTAGTTATTGATAGCTTTCCTTTAAATTTATCTGGTGTTACATAATACAAAAGAATTGATACACCAAGAATAATTGAAGCCCATTTTTGTAAACCTACAACCGCAATTCCTTTACCAAACAATCCAAAAATTGCACCAAAAATTGCATAGGTAATGCTTCGCCCAATATTGTATAAAAGTCTTCCAACAATAAGTTGAAAATTAGATTGCTTTCCAAAGGGAAGCGCTAAAGCAATAGGTCCACACATTCCAACACAGTGAAAGCTACCCAAAAAACCAATTATAAATCCTGTCCAAATTTCCATTACGGCACCATTAAAAATTCTTCATTAAAATATGTTACACCTTCAACTTCCCAATCTATTTTTACTTTCCATAAGCCACTCGCTAAATCCTTTGTTGGGAATGAGGCTTTGTTATTTTCATTTAACTGTATTCTTAGACTTTTGTCCAATAAATCGTCAGATGGTTTGTAAAAATAGATACTTCCCACAACTTTATTTGATTTGAATATTGTAGGAAATTCAAATTCTATTATGTCTTCGCTTAGTTTTACTTTGAGAGGTTCTGAAAGATCACGAGCTCTTTTGATTTTTTCAATTTGTGATTGATACTTAATTTCGGCGGCATAATACTCTTCTTCGACCAAATCATAATCAACAAAATTATGAATTATCAATACTTGAGCTATTGTAATAACTAAGAACAAAACTATTACGATAGTAATTCCCGATCCCCAATTTATTTTTTTCATAGTTGTTTTTTTCTGTTTTTTCTAAACGTTTCTATTTTTCCTAAAAAGGAAGTTTGAATTTTTTCAATTACTACATTTTCTGATTTTACGAGAAGTGTAATTGGCGTATTTAATTGCTTAATTTCGTTTTCGTTAATAACAACCATAAATTTTGCTTCAATTGTACCCTGCGGTTTAGCCACCATATCACTACCAATAGTTTTAATGAAGCCATTATTTTCTTCCAACTCTATAGTTATTGGAATTTCTTTGAATGTTTTGTTTGTCAAGACAAAATCATAAAGATTACTAATTTTGAGAGAATCGTATTGTTGGTACATCATTCCAGGGGTTCTTAGAACTGTTAACTCGAAATCTCCTCTTGCAGAAAGCATCAATCCGAGAACTGTAAATAGAACAACAAGCACAATTGTGTATCCGATTGAACGAGGCGTAAGTAGCGAGCGAACTCCTTTTTCAATTTCATTTATTGAAGCATATCTAATTAAACCACGTGGCTTTTTAACTTTATCCATTACACTATCACAAGCATCAATACACGCTGTACAATTTACACATTCTAACTGTGTACCATGTCTTATATCTATTCCCGTGGGACAAACGTTAACACATGCTTTACAATCAACGCAATCACCTAATGCAGCTTCCTTATCTTTTGAAACTCCGCGCGGTTCTCCGCGTTTGTAGTCGTATGATATTACAACAGAATCTTCATCTAACATTACACCCTGTAAACGACCATATGGGCAAACCATTAGACAAGCTTGCTCACGGAAAAATGCGAACACAAAATAAAAAACTCCAGAAAATATAGAGATAGCAAAAAAGCCTGTTAGATGTTGTGTAAATGGGGCTTGAACTATTTCAAATAATTCGTCAATTCCAATTATATATGCAAGAAAAGTATTTGCTGTTATAAATGCAATTGCAAAAAAGATAATGTGTTTAAAACTTTTCTTAAAAATCTTTTCGCCATTCCACTCCATGCTGCTCAATTTTTTTTGTTTGTGTGCGTCTCCTTCAATCCAATATTCAATTTTACGATATACCATTTCCATAAAAATAGTTTGTGGACAAAGCCAACCACAAAATATCCTACCATAAACAACCGTAAAAAGAAAGATGGAAATAATTACAAGAATCATTACAATTACAAATAGATGGAAATCATGAGGGCCAAAAGGAACGCCAAATAGAATAATCTTTCTTTCTAAAATATTAAGAAGAATTAAAGGGTTTCCTTTAACTTTAATGAACGGAACTATATATAGCAGAGCAAGAAAGAGTACAGAAAAAAGTGTACGAGCACTATAAAATTTACCCGATGGCTTTTTAGGGAACATCCAAATACGATTTCCTTTTTCTGTAACTGTTGCTATTGAATCCCTAAAAGATTCATCTACTCCTGTTTTTTTTTCTTCGTGCATAAAAATTTCTCAAATTAAAGACATAATATACTATTTGTTTAGATGCTAAAAAAAAACCTCAAGTATAAAAAAGTCCTTGAGGGTGAATTGAATTTAGTTCTTATTAAACGCCGTCGATAGACTCAACCCATTTCTCACCTTCAGCAGCTTTCTGGTTTGGAGGGTTCGTTCCTTTTAAAGTTAATATGTAACTACCAACTTCTTGAATTTGATTAGGACTCAATTGAGATTTCCAACTAATCATTCCTTTTGCAGGAACACCTTCTGCTATAGTGTGATATATATTTTTAATACTTCCACCATGTATCCAATACTCATCAGTAAAGTTAGGACCAACTAATCCTTCCCCACCAAATCCGTGGCAGGCAGCACAGTTTTTATCGAAAGAAGTCTTTCCTGCTGTAAGCGATGCAATATCGGTTAAAAGAGTAACAGTTTCTTCAGTAAGCATAGCACCACTTTTGGTAAGCATTTCTAATCGTACAGCAGCTGCTTGAACTTCTTGTTGGTACTCGCTTTGCTGAACATTACCATCGCCAATAACGTGATAATCAATCATATAAATAACTGCAAAAATAATTCCGCCGTAAAAAAGGGCTGTCCACCAAGGTGGAATTTTATTGTCCAACTCTCTGATACCATCAAAATCATGATCAAGCATAATATCATCTTCTTCTTGAAGAGAAACGGACTGAGTCATTGCATGAATAAATTTACTAAATGGAGTTATTACTTTCTCCCCTTTTGCATCATTATTTTCAGAGTAAACCAGAACCAACCAAAGAACAAAAGCAATTAAAAAGGCTGTAATGGCAACCACAACTTTCAACACCGAACCGTAGCTTGCATCAGAGGCTTCGGTTCCAGCAAAACTAGTAGTGCTGAAAATAAGTAAAAACCAGAAAGTGGGGATAAAACTAAATTTTCTTTTATTTTTCATTATTACTCTCTTTATTTAATTTCATATCATTATTTTCCTGTAAAGGTATGTTTGCTAAAATTTCCATATATGATTTGTCTTTTTTAAATACCCAGAATAGAAATATAGAAAAAATGACAAAGAATAAAACCAAACTAATTATTGGAAATATAGAAACACCATCTATTGATGATAAATTTTTTGAAAACATATTAACCTCTACTTATTTTCAGCTTGTTTAACTTTTATATCTGTTCCAAGACGTTGCAAATATGCAATTAAAGCAACAATCTCCTTATCAGTATCTACAATAATTCCACTATCCAATAAATCATCTGTGATTTTTTTAGCTTGAATTTGAAGATCGGCTGCAGCTTGATTTTCATATCCTTCTTCATATGGAACACCAAGCATTCTCATTACATTAATTTTATTATACGTTAAATCAGTACTCAATTGTTGCTCTAACAACCAAGGGTAGGAAGGCATTAACGAGCCAGGGGACATCTGTCTTGGATTTTGCATGTGCAGGTAATGCCACATGTTTGAGTATTTCCCCCCAACTCTGTGTAGGTCAGGACCAGTTCTCTTTGAACCCCACAAATGTGGATGATCATAAACAAACTCTCCTGCTTTTGAGTATTCACCATATCGCTCTGTTTCTGAGCGGAAAGGTCTTACCATTTGAGTATGGCATGAGTTACATGACTCTCTAATATAAAGGTCTCTACCCTCCAATTCTAGTGGTGTATAAGGTTTTACGCTTTCAATTGTAGGTATGTTCGATTTAACTAACCATGTAGGAATAAATTCTACTAAACCACCAATTAAAATTACAACTGTTGAAAGTATAGCAAATTGAATTGGTCGTCTTTCAAGCCAACGGTGAGATTTTTTATTATCATCACTAAGTTTTTCTAAAGCAGGAGCTTCGGCTTCTTCGTTTGCCATAAAGCTTCCTTGTTTGGCTGTTTTATAAAGGTTATAAACCATTATTGATGCACCAGTTAAATACAAAGTTCCACCAATAGAACGCGTAATATACATTGGAACAATTTGTAAAACCGTTTCTAAAAAGTTAGGATATTGCAAAACGCCAAGCGGTGTAAACTCTTTCCACATTAGAGATTGTGTTAAGCCTGCCCAATACATTGGAACAACCCAAACAACTAAACCCAAAGTAGCAATCCAAAAATG
>JAQICK010000433.1 GCA_027858595.1 Melioribacteraceae bacterium | reverse complement strand
GAAATTAAAGATAATTATAAAAATTATACTTCCAAGTTGCAGAAACGGTTAATTAAGAATTTTAAGAAATAGAAAAATGCATCTCGCCAAGACGCAGGGTCGCAAAGATAACCTTGCGTCTTAGCGGCTTTGCGAGAAGAAAAGAGTATATAATGAAAATACAAAAATTTGCATTCAGTCCATTCCAAGAAAACACTTATGTTGTTTGGGATGAAGAAACAAGAGAGTCTATAATTATAGACCCAAGTTGTTTATCCAAAAAAGAAGAGATGGAACTCAAAGGCTTTATTGAAAATAATAATTTAGTTGTGAAATATCTTTTCAACACGCACGGACATCTGGACCACATCTTCGGAAACGCATTTGTGAAGCAAACATTCAATCCAATCCATTTTGCTCCAGAAGGGGATTTACCTTTATTTGATAGAGCAGTTGAGCAAGCTGCAGGTTTTGGCCTAACAATGGAAGAATCTCCTAGACCAGATAACTATTTTGATGAATCAAATTCATTATTTATTGGCGAGACAGAAATCCAGTTTTTATTTACACCAGGCCATACCCCAGGGGAATTTTGTATTTATTTTCCAACAGAAAATATTTGCATTACTGGAGATGTCCTTTTCAAAGAGAGCATTGGACGAACAGATCTGGGGCAAGGGGATTTCAACACTCTGATGAATTCAATCAAAACAAAACTGCTCGTTTTGTCACCAGAAACAATAATTTATCCAGGACACGGTGAAAGTTCAACAATCCAATATGAAATTGACAGTAATCCATTCTTAAATTAAGTCATGCTATTTCTCTAAATATTTATCCCCATAATTCGGTATATTTGCAAGCTAAATATTTACGAAAAACTTTTTTTGACTTAAAGATAATTTAATGAACTTAATAAGAAATTTTTGCATAATTGCACACATAGATCATGGTAAATCTACAATTGCTGATGGACTGTTAGAATACACGGGAACAGTTAGTAAAAGAGAAGCAAAACAGCAAGTGCTGGATGATATGGACTTGGAACGCGAACGCGGAATAACTATAAAATCTCATGCAATCCAAATGCACTACACGGCTGAGGATAAAAACAATTATACATTAAATTTAATAGATACTCCTGGGCACGTTGATTTTTCATACGAAGTTTCGCGTTCTCTCGCTGCTTGCGAAGGTGCAATTTTAGTAGTTGATGCTGCACAAGGAGTTGAGGCACAAACAATCAGTAATCTATATTTAGCTATTGAAGCTGGGCTTGAAATAATTCCAGTAATAAATAAAATTGATTTGCCAAGTGCAATGATTGATGTTGTAAGCAAACAAATAATCGATTTAATTGGATGTGACGAAGAGGAGATAATTCTCACAAGTGCTAAAACACGGGAGGGAATGATTGATATGCTAGAAACTATTGTGCATAAAGTTCCTCCTCCAAAAGGCGATCCTAACAAACCACTGCAAGCTTTAATTTTTGATTCAGTTTTTGATTCATACCGTGGAGCAATTGCATACGTTCGAGTAATGAACGGAACCCTGAAAACTAAGGACGCAATTAAATTTTTTGCACATGATAAAAAATACTTAGCTGAAGAAATTGGAATTCTTGGTCTTCAAAAAATAAAGACAAATGAATTAGCTGCCGGAAATGTTGGCTATATAGTTGGAAGTATAAAAGATGTGCACGACACAAAAGTTGGTGATACAATTACAACTTTAAAGAACGGCTCACTTGAACAGCTGGCTGGATATAAAGAAGTTAAGCCTATGGTTTATAGCGGACTTTATCCTACTAACTCTGAGGATTACGAAGACTTAAGGGAAGCACTTGCTAAATTTAGACTGAATGATGCTGCGTTGGAGTTTGTTCCTGAAACTTCTGCCGCACTTGGTTTTGGATTTAGATGTGGGTTCCTTGGAATGTTACACATGGAGATTGTGCAAGAAAGGCTTGAACGTGAATATAATCAGGCAATTGTTACAACACTTCCAAACGTTGAATATATTGTTTACAAAAAAGACGGAACTCAACTTGTTGTTGATAATCCCGCCCTTATGCCTGAGCTTGGAGAGATTGATTACATTGAAGAACCATATATAAAAGCTCAGATTATTACGCCAAGTGATTATGTTGGTGGTATTATGAAACTTTCAATTGAGAAACGTGGTCTTTATATAAATACAAGTTACATAGATCCAACTCGTGCAGATTTGGAATATGAATTTCCTCTTTCTGAAATTATTTTTGATTTTTACGATAAGCTAAAATCTATTTCTCGTGGATACGCTTCGCTTGATTACGAATATATTGGTTATCGTAAATCTGATTTATCAAAATTAGAAATAATGTTAAACGGAGAAAAAGTAGATTCCCTTTCTGTTATTGTGCATAAGGATAAAGCATACGAATGGGGAAAACGAGTTGCTTCAAAACTTAAAGGACTTATTCCACAACAAATGTTCGAGATTGCAATTCAGGCATCTATTGGAAGTAAAGTAATATCTCGAACTACTGTAAGAGCATTACGTAAGAATGTATTAGCAAAATGTTATGGTGGTGATATTACTCGTAAACGTAAATTATTAGAGAAACAGAAAGCTGGTAAAAAACGTATGAAGCAAGTCGGGAATGTTGAAATTCCACAAGAAGCATTCTTAGCAGTTTTACAAATTGATGACTAATTTTTACCTAAAATTATTGAAACAAAAGAGACGGATATTTCGTCAAACAGAAAAATTTGAGAGTTAAATGAAAACACCAAAGCAAAAAAGTATCGATTTTATAAAAAATTTATTGTTTGCATTAATTGCGGCACTTTTAATAAAATCCTTTTTAATTGAAACTTCACGAGTCCCTACTGGTTCTATGGAAACAACAATTAAAGTTGGAGATTTCCTTTTTGTAAATAAATTTATTTATGGTTCATCTTCACCTCGTAACATTCCTTTTACAGATGTTGCATTACCATTTTTTACTTTACCTGCATTGAAAAAACCGGAAAAAGGGGAGATAGTAGTTTTTGAGTACCCAGGCAATAGAGATGATTTGCATTCAAATTCAATCTTAAATTATGTAAAAAGGTGTGTTGCTACTTCTGGTGATACAATTCAGATAGTTAATAAAGTTATATATATAAATGGCAAAGAGGCACCAATCCCAACTAATGTCCAATATACAAATCCTTATCCTCGCCCAGCTGGAGTTGCTGATTATGGAATTTTTCCTAAAGGTTCAGGCTGGAATAAAGATAATTATGGTCCTTACGTTGTTCCCAAAAAGGGAGGTGTTATTGGCTTACATATTGGAAATATTGATTGGTGGCAAACAATAATTGACCGTGAATTTAATAAGCATGTTGTTACGAAAAGAGATGGGAAAATTTTTATAGAAGGAAAGGAAGTTACCTCATATACAGTTCAAAAAGATTATTACTTTATGATGGGTGATAACCGTGATAATAGTGATGATAGTCGTTTTTGGGGAGTAGTACCTGATGATTTAATTGTAGGGGAAGCTCTAATGATTTATTGGTCATGGAATCCTAAATATACTTTTGCAGAAATATTCAAACTAGTTGGTTCAACACGGATTAACAGAATAGCAAAGATTGTTCATTAAAATGGTTTTGACTGATGAATTTTCTAAAAGTATTTTACATACATGTTACTTCTTTTTTCTAAAAAAGGATAATTTAAAAACTAATGTCATTCCCGAATGTTTGTATCGGGAATCTCTCTAAACATGAAAGTTGAAGCGTCCTGAAAACAGTTGACTCAATATAACAACAAAGTCAACTAATAACAGGACAAGTAATGAAGAAAAGAAAAGAGAAAGATGAGAATCAATTAGTACGTGATTCAGTTTACA
>JAQICK010000360.1 GCA_027858595.1 Melioribacteraceae bacterium | reverse complement strand
ATTATTGTAACTGTAAATAATTTTATTGCACCATTTGAACGTATTGTCGATTTCAGAATAATTGATAGAGAGTTCAGTATTGACGAGGGTGAGGTTACACCAAAGGGAACTTACAAAAGAAGAGTAATTGAAAATAATTTTGCTGACTTAATTGAATCGATGTATGAAAAAACTCATACAAATATCCAAATTGGAAAGATTGATGTAAAAGTTCCTAACTGGTTCCTTAGAGAAAAAGGAAGTTTAAGCAGAGATATTAGTGCTGTAGGAAATGAACTAATGCTACCTAAACTAAATAAGCAGTTGATAATTGACATTGTTAATGATGAAAAAAATCATATCCAAATTGGTGGGTATGTTTATCATTTAAAAAACCACCAATTAGATTTACAACCCATACTTACAAATGCCTCTCTATGGCTAGGGAATAAAGAACTTTATGAATTTGCTGGAGATTCAATTATTCAATGGACAAGAAAACACGCATCCGAAGATGGAATCTCTTTTATTGATACATCCTACATTCTACACAGAAATGAAGAACTTGCTACAGAAATGGAAAAGTATATTTCAGTTGGTGAGGATTCATTGCAAGGCCTCCATAAGGCTTTACTAATTTTACAATGCGATTCGTTTAATTTAACACATTCTGATATTCATTACTTAGCAGAATACGGAATTCAATACTTAGCACAAATTATATCAGATAATTTGAGTGTAAATTATTTGCTAGCGAAAACAATTTTACTTCGTCCCAATATTAGTAAACTTATCAAGATAAGACGCGAGATGTTAAAATTAGTATTTCAAAACAATTCTAAATTTAATCTTGTTGATGTCTTTAATTTATATCTCGACTATGATAGTAATTTAATTAATGATGAAATTATTAGTTCGGTAATTGAAAATATAAAGAAGAATGATTTTATTAATGTTGTTGAAGAGTTATTGAATAATAGATTAGAAAACTACAAAAGGGCTAAAGATATTAACTTAACATGTTATCCAACATTGTTAACTCTAGTAACTCAGTATGGAATTCTGCATCCAACAACGTATGAAAAATTAAGACAGATTCTTGTAAATCTTCAATTAATGAAAGAGCATTCAGCACTTGCAGAACTTGCTTGGAAAGCACGCAATGTTTTAAGATTAGAATTTAGAGAGTGGCTTGGAAGCAATCAGAAAATTGCTGTAGATATGGAAACTGGAGATGAATATAGATGGCAAGATGTTTTAATTTTCGAAGAAGGAATTGAGCAAAAAAATGTTCAACTAATTACAAAAGCAATTACCGAATCACCAATTTTAAGAGAGGCAATATTTCTATTTTCTAAAGGTAAACTAATTCGGTTATCAAATATACTTCCAAGTGGTGTATGGGTTAGTTTCATTAGAGAGCATCATAATAAAGCTTTATATCGTCTGTCGGTTCAAACAAGACACGAAGGCTCATTCGATGTAGTTATTACTGTTAATCTTGATAGAGAAGAGGAAGATATTTATAAAGAGGTAAATTGGCTTGTTATGTCTGGGTCAAATCTACTTGCTAAGGATTTGGTTGAAGATTTTGGAGGTTATTGGCCAGACTACCAAGTCTGGACAAGTCAGTATAATCCTGGTTATAAGGTAGCAAAAGTTATTAGCCGTGAAGTTAGAAAAAATGATGACTTTACCAAAGAAAGAATAATTCTACTTTGGCCATTCTTTATTTGGAATGCTTCTGTTGCAAGTTTCAGTTTTTGGAAATTAACTGGGAAAAAGTTTTTTCTAAAAGATACATCGACTATGAATTTTATTATTCCATCGCACGATTATCAAACTGGGACTAAGGTTTCATCACTGTCAGAAACTTTACCATATACTACTGCAATGAATATAATTGAAAGTTTTTACAATGATTTTGTTGTGAAAGCACAGGCTGAATATGAATTCTTTAAAATAGAGAAAATATGGAATTATATATTCTCTGGCATTATAGATGCTCTTGGTGAGAAGGAGGGATTAGAGCTTCTTCTCCTTTATAGAACAGAATTAGGAGAATCCGAAAAGGACACAGAGAAAATCAATTCATTGGATGATTTAATAAAAGTTGTGGAAAATAGGAAATTTTTACCTAAACGACTATTCTTTGCTATTAAAAGATTCCATAGGTGGTTCAAGCTCAATAACGACGCGTCTATTACTGCACAAGCAGAAATGTTGAAAGAATTATATTCCACATACCGAATGAGTGAATTAGAAAAAACTTATCCTGAAGTTAGAACTCGATTCTTTTCTGAAACAGTATTTTTAACTTCAAGTAGCTCAACAAAAGTAGTTCTAAACTACTTGGCGGAAAAATATCATGGCACAGAAGAAATGGATAAGGAAGATTTACTTAAACAAATTACTAATCTACAGAGTGAACACGATTTAAGTGAGAAGGAAAAATTTTTCCTAGCACGCTTGAGCTTTCCACATCTAAAACCTACTGTTAGTGCGGATTTCCTAAATGTTAAGGGAGACATATCTCCTGGAGCTAATCTTGTTATTAAAATTAATGACTACGATGGAAATCCATTTTTTATACGAATGCCTATCACACCAAAAGAAATATCCAAACTTCATCAATTATATATTGAAGCAAATCTTTTAGTTAGTTTTCAAACTAAGCATAACTTCTTAATTGCTATCTCCGAAAGAGGATTTATTATTGGTGGTTTGTTTTATCTAAAATCATCGGATGATACTGTTCACATGGAAAAAATTGTTGTATCAAACCACTACAGACGAAAGGGAATAAGCGATTTACTTATGAATGAATTTTTTGAACGAATGAAAAGTGATGGATATCAATATGTAACAACTGGATTTTTCCGTCCAGAGTATTTTTACAGATTTGGCTTTAAAGTTGAACGCAAATATTCTGGATTAGTAAAAATATTGGGTAATGAATCTGGAAAAAAAAGGAAATAATTTTGTGATTTTTCTTAACCTTCAATCTTGCTCCAAAATGTGTTTTATGGAAGAAGCCTCGAGGATTTGGAAGAGTGGGAATGAAGATATACTGTGTTAATCTAGATATGGGTAGAAATACTAATCTCATTGTCTTCACCTATCAAATTATTATTTAGAGAACTTTCATTTTATAGTTCTGCCAAAATCTTTTAAAACCTTCAAATGGAATAGTATTTAATTTTATACATTTGAGTTAATCTTTTCTATAGTATCTCGTAAAACCCCAAGTGATCTCTGACTTAGTAAATCTATTTTCAATAATCCAATATCTTCAATTGAGTACATATCTAATTGTGTGATAATCATTCCTAACCCCTTATTGCTGGCGTATTCTAATGCAGTATAATTAGTAATTGGAGTTGGAGATATTACTATTCCACTTGGATGAATACTTAAATGGTGAGGAAAACTGTCTAGTCTTGCAGCTAACTTTACAATGGTACGCCAAGGTTCTTGAGAAAAATCCAAGTTCTTTGCCTCTGGGAATTTCTGCGAAAGCTTGTCAAGATTCTTTGCAGAAGTCCAAGGTATTTGCCTACTATATTGAGAGATCTCATTTTTAGAAATTCCAAAAGCCTTGGCGGTTTCCCTAAATGCAGAACGTGCACGAAATGTAATTATGGTAGAAATCATGGCAACTTTTTCGTAGCCATATTTATCAAACACATATTTTATCATCTCATCACGTTCTTTCCAAGAAAAATCTATATCAATATCTGGCGGGCTTTGCCTTCCTCTATTTAGAAACCGCTCAAAGTATAAATCATGTTTTATTGGATTTACTTGTGTAAAATCGAGGGCATATGCTACTAGGCTATCTCCTACAGAGCCTCTGCCAAGAGTTAATATTCTGCGTCGCTTTGCCTCCATAATAATATCCCACACAATAAGGAAGTAATCGCTAAATCCAAGTTCGTCAATAACCTCTAGCTCATAGAGTAATCTCTGATTTGCTTTTAAAGTATCAGTTGAAATTTTTTGACTCAAACCACGAAATGCTAACTCTGATAGGAGTGAAATAGCTGTCCTATTATTTGGTTGATTGAAATATGGGAACTTATATTTCCCAAACTCTAAGTTCACGTTAGACTCGTGTGCAATGTACTCGGTATTAGAAATTGCTTCTGGAAGATTCTTCCATACAGCTTTTAATTCAGAAGGAGATTTGTAGTAATACTCTTCATCTACAAGTTCATCCTTGTCTATGTTTTCTAGTAGAGTGTTTTCTCTGATTGAACGCACAAGTTTGTGTAAAGTGTAATCCTCTTTTGTTTCAAAGTAGGTTGGATGTGAGGCTATGTATTTTATTCCATTGTCTTTTGAGAACTCATACAATTTGCGAGTTCTATATTTCATTTTTCTAGTAACAATTAGTTCCGAGTAGAAATTAGGAAGAGTTTTAATTTTACTCCTTGCCTCTCTAACAAATTCCAACGAGGAACTAATTAAAAAAAGATTTGATAAATCGTCATCCAACAAATTTACCAAGCTGAAAGTATCTTGTAATTTTCTTGCTGTTATTATTCTTGCTAGTTGTGCATAGCCCTTAATGTTGCGTGCAATACAAATAAGAGAATACTCCTCGTGGTTTGGGTCATCAATTAAAGCACCCAAAATAGGTTTAATATTTTTTGTTGCCGCTATTTTTGCAAACTTGATTAAACCATACATTCCGTTTGTATCGGTAAGAGGTACGTATTGGCTCCCAGACTCTACGGCAATTTCAACTAGTCTTTCAACTGGGATTGTTCCTCTTAGTAGAGAATATGTAGAGTGGGCGTGGAGTGTAAACATAATTAACTCGCATAAGCCTTTCTTAATTTCTCTTTTCCAAGCGATTCTACAAGCATAAATTCTTCTTCATAGGTCTTTTCGTTATCTCCAAGATAATTATTTTCGGCACTATCTTTTTGAGTGATTGCTAAAACAGCTTTGTCCGACATTACTGCTAAGTTAGATACAATGATGTTATGTTCATCCTCACTATCAATTCTACCCATTACGAGATAAGGCCCCATCGATAATGTTTGCTCGGCAAACTGTGCATAGACCTTTGGAAAAAGAACAGCTTCAAAAGTACCGTGTAAATCCTCGAGCGATAGAAATTTCATAATTTTTCCTTTCTTTGTTTTAATCCTTTTGGATGCCATAAACCAGCCAACCATTCTTACTATTTTGCCACGGTAATTAACGGCATCTTTTGTAGAGATGATTTTTTTGTTATTAGTCAAAGATGTGAAGAGTTCTAAGGGATGATGAGAAATTAAACTACCAAACGTCTCTAGTTCAATTGCACGTGAGTGTTCTGTGGAATACTCTAGATTAGTTCTAAGCTTGTTCTCTGTTTCTGCTAGAATGTTGGGAAACAGTTCAAACATATTTTCTTTGTGGGTTTTTATATAGGTGTTTAGTAAACGCATTAAAGTTGGACGAGTTTCACCAAAAAAGTTCATAGCTCCAATCATTATAATCGGAGCCGTTTCTTTGTAGCTTAATTTTGTTCTAGATATAAAATTAGAAAGAGACAGATATTGACCGTTGCTATTTCTTTCATCCACAATTATCATTGTTGTACTATATTTAATATTTTTGATTGCCATAAAGCCTACTAGAATTTGTCCTGTTTCTCCTATGTATTCATATTGGCTTCTATTTATATTGGGGAGTAATATATTTAATCCCATACGTTTGGATTCTTGCAAATAAACGGCGGCAGAATAATATCCTCCTCTGTTATTAAGCACATTAGCCATAAACTCAGCTGGATAGTGTGTTTTTAAGTATGCAACTTGAAAAGAGAGAATTGCAAATGATGCACTATGTGCTTTGTTAAAAGCATAGCCGGCAAAGGATTCAATTTGTCGCCACAATGCTTTGGTTACTTCATTGGAATAATCTTTGGCTTTACAGAGAGTGAAGAACTTAGTAGTAAGTTTTTTCATTTCGTTGTGCGACCGCATCTTTCCGCTCATTGCTCTACGAAGTAGGTCGGCTTCCTCTAGCGATAGCCCAACAACATGATGTGCTATTTTCAAAACATCTTCTTGATAAATCATAATTCCGTAAGTATCTCCAAGATATTTTTCTAATTCTGGAATTAAATATTTACGCCTACTTGGGTCTTTATGTCTTTCAATAAACTCCTTCATCATACCACTCTCTGCAACTCCTGGACGAATAATTGAACTTGCTGCTACCAACATTTCATAAGTCTCACAGTTTAGCTTTCTGAGTATAGATCTCATGCCAGGAGACTCGATATAAAAACACCCAATAGTATTTCCAGTTCAGATTAGTTCTTTTGTCTTCGGATCATTAAAAAGCATTTTTTGGTCAAAAATATCAAAATCAATTGCTCCACTTTTCCTTGGTATAATAGAATGAATTTTAGGAATTGTAGCATTTTTCACGGAAAGATTATTATAATCTGCCATGTTTATTACACTGGATGATATGTTTCTACTTAAGGTCAATACGTTTTAGCCTAGTATTTTATGAAATTGCATCTAATAATTCTTTGTGTCATTAACATATTTA
>JAQICK010000038.1 GCA_027858595.1 Melioribacteraceae bacterium | reverse complement strand
ATATAAAATAGATATGATTAAAAAACGAATATTAATAATTGGCTCTAATGGAATGCTTGGACAAAGTTTAACAACGCATTTTATGTTTAAAAAAGATGTTGAACTTACGTGTGCGTCATTTGAAGATGAATCATTTTATGATAATGTTGCCTACGCTAAAATTGATATTTCTTCTTCCAAAGAAGTTAAAAATTTAATTAAGAATTTTTGTCCCGATGCAATTATTAACAGTGCTGCTTATACAAACGTTGATGGATGCGAAACAGAAAAAGAACTTTCGTGGTCAATAAATGTTACTGGCGTTGAAAATATTGTAAAATACGCTAGAACTTGCGACGCACATTTTATTCATATTTCATCCGACTATATTTTTGATGGAGAAGCTGGTCCTTACTCTGAAGATGAAAAACCAAACCCAATTAGTCACTACGGAAAAGAAAAACTTGCAGCAGAAAATGTTATAAAAGCTGGGAGAGTAAAACACACAATTGTTAGAACCAATGTTCTGTATGGTGCAACGCAGTTCGGTCGTCCCGATTTTGTGAAATGGGTTTATAACTCATTGAGCGAAAAGAAAAAAATTAAAATTGTGAAAGATCAAATTAATAATCCAACTTATATTGATGATTTATCCTCTGCAATTTCTAAAATAATCGAATTCGGCAAAGAGGGAGTTTACAATATTGGGGGAGCTGATACTCTTACGCGTTTAGATTTTACTTATAAAATCGCAGATTATTTTGAGCTTGATAAAACCTTAATCACTCCAATTGTAACTTCAGATTTAAATCAACCAGCACCACGGCCTTTGAATTCGGGATTGATAAATCTTAAAGCAGAAACAGAAGTAAATTATCATCCGCTCTCAATTGATAAAACTCTATTTTTAATGAAGCGGAGTTTAGTTAAAAATTGACATCGCTTTCGGAAAAATACAAGGGCTTTATTTTTGACATGGACGGAACTATTTATCTTGAAGATAAAATGATTAATGGTGCTGTTGAAACATTAAACTACCTAATTAAAAAAAATAAACATATTCTTTTTGTAACAAATAAAACGACGCAGACAAAAGAGGAATACGCTGAATTCTTAAACATGAATGGTGTCGCCATTTCATCAGATCAGATTTTAACTGCTGCAAGTAATTGTGTTAGCTATCTCAAGAGAGAACGGCAGAACAAAAAATTCTATGCTATAGCAGAAGATGTTTTAATTAATAATGTAAAAGATGCAGGTTTGATATTTACAGAGAACCCTAATGAAATAGACGTATTAATAATCAGTCTGGATAGAAATTATTCACCACAAAAATTTGAAATAGCAAAAAATGCTTTAACAAATGGTGCGGAATTCTTTGCTGCGAATATTGATAATACTTGCCCCGTAATTAAAGGTGAAATAGTCGATGCAGGAATTGTTATTTCTGATCTAGAGAGTGCCACTGGAAAAAAGCTAATTCAGCATTTTGGAAAGCCTTCGGAGTTTATGATTTCTACAATAAAAAGGAATTTAAAATTTAGTGTGAAAGATTATTTGCTAATTGGCGATAGACTTGAGACAGATATTTTAATGGGCAATAAAATTGGCATTGATACGGTTTTAGTGAATAGCGGAGTTGCTAATAAATTAGATAATCCTACTTGTTCAGCTACTTTTCATGTCAACTCGATAGAAGAAATATTATAGAGATGAAAATTAAAACTTAATATATCTTTTCAATTTAATAAGTTTAGTCAAAAGAATAATAAAAGAAGGAGTAATGATGAAATATAAAAATTTAGGGTTAAGAGGTCCAAAAGTTTCTACAGTCGGATTTGGAGCTTGGGCAATTGGAGGAATGAATTGGGGAGAAACGGATGATTCTGTTTCAATGCTAGCACTAAACAAAGCAATTGATGAGGGTGTTACATTCATCGATACAGCGGATGTTTATGGATTTGGTCATTCCGAGGAATTAATTTCAAAGTTAATAAAAGAACGTGGGAAAGAAAATATTGTTATAGCCACAAAAGCTGGGAATGATTTCTATTTTGCAAGCGAAGAAAATGATGAAGGATATGGAGCAATTCAGCAAACATATACTAAAGAATATATTATTTACGCCGCCGAGCAAAGTTTAAAAAGATTAAATGTTGATGCATTGGATGTGCTACAGTTACATAGTCCAGATTTGGGAAAACTTGAACGAGATGAGCCATGGGAAGCATTGGAGCAACTAAAAAAGGATGGAAAAATTTTAAGTGCTGGACTCAGTATTCAATCTTTCAAAGAAACAGAGCATGCACACATTTTGGATGCACATCATGACTTGATTGACTCTATTCAAGTTCGTTACAATTTATTAGAGCGTAAAGCAGAGAAAGTTCTTTTCCCAAAAGCTATGAAATATGGAATTGGTGTTATTGTTCGAATTCCACTTCTCTTCGGATTTTTAACTGGAAAATTCTCAAAGGATTCTACATTTAAAGCAGATGATCACAGAAGCATGAATCTTGCTCCAGAAAAAATTGAAAACTATTTAGCACAGTTAGAAAAAATGCAACCTTTATTTGATAAATATCCAGATGAAACTATGGGACAAGTAAGTTTACGTTTTTGCATTTCTCACCCAGCTTGTCAAACTGTAATTCCAGGTGCGAAAACAGAAAAGCAAGTAATTGAAAATAGTGCGGCCTCTGATTTAGGAATTATTCCAAAGGAATTTATTCCAGATTTGAGCTGGTAGAGAGAACATATAAGTAAAATTACTAAACCATGAATTTTTGTTTTTTCAATAGCTTTATTTAGTAATGCTTAAGATTTTTTTTTGAAATAATAAAATTATTTGTGAGGTTTATCTTATTTGAAATAAATAGGTTATAGAGATTCGTGAGTAAGGTTGTTGTATCTAAATAACTTGCAAATCAAATAATATAGTCGTAAATTAGGAGTTCTAATTCGCCCCATTGAGGGCGTTTTTTATTTGTATATAACTATTACATCATTTATTCTTCTAAAAACAATGAAAATAAGTCAATCTGAAATGTCTCAAAGAATTCAAGATGCTACTGAGCAGCTTGGATATCTCTTTATTGATATAGAGTTTAGGGGCGATGATAGAAATAGAATTATTGAAATATACATTGATAATGATGAGGGAATTGAGCCTTCTGATTGTGTTGATGTAAGTAGAGCTTGCGGAAAATTAATTGAAGATGAAGATTTAATTGAATCAAAATATCGTCTTGATATTTCTTCACCAGGAACAGACAGACCCTTGAAATATCTGCAACAATACGAAAAAAACATTGACAGAGTTTTTGAATTAGAATTTGAAGATCAAGTTGCTGAAAAATTTGAAGGAAAATTGGTTACTGTAAAAGATGACATTTTAAGTTTTGAAATAAATAAAAAAATAGATCAAGTTAACTTTAAGAACATTAAATCTGCAAAAGTAATTGTCAGATTTTAACACGGAGGCTACCGTAAAATGAATAATGCAATAGTTGAAGCATTCTCTCAAATGGTTAGAGGAAAGAATGTTGATCGAGATGTTCTCGAAAATATTATCGAAGAAATATTTGGTGTAATGGTCAAGAAAAAATACGGACTAGAAGCCAACTTTGATGTAATTGCTAATATGGATAAAGGTGATATCGAGATTTTTCTTGAACGCATAATTGTTGATGAGGTTGAAGATACTGAACATGAAATTAGCATTGACGAAGTAAACAAAAACGGCAACGACGAAGAACTCGAAGTTGGTGAAGATTATGTTGAAAAACTTGAACTTAGTTCGTTTGGGAGAAGACTTATAAATCTTGCCCGTCAGAGCTTAAACCAAAGAATTCGAGAAATAGAAAAAGAACTTGTGTATAATGAATATTCTGAAATGGTTGGCGAGATTATAGTTGGTGATATTTACCAAGTAAGACGTAATGATATCTTAATTAACCATAATAAGAATGAATTACTTCTACCACGTATGGAGCAAATTCCTCGCGAGCGTTATAGAAAAGGTGATACACTTAGAGCCGTTGTTAAGGAAGTACGAAAAATGCCTAATGGCCCAATGATAATTATATCAAGGGCGGATAATTTGTTCTTGAAAAAATTATTTGAAATTGAAATTCCAGAAATTTATGATGGAATTATTGAAATTAAAAGAATTGCACGCGAACCAAGCGAAAGAGCTAAGGTTGCAGTGGAATCACACGATGATAGAATTGATGCTGTAGGTGCTTGCGTTGGTATGAAAGGAGTAAGAATTCATGCAATTGTACGTGAATTAAGCAATGAAAACATTGATGTTGTAAATTATTCCGATGATCCTGTAACGTTGATTCAAAGAACATTAGCTCCAGCAAAATTAAAACAAATTGAAATTGATGAAGCAAAAAGACAATGTTCCGTTCTTGCTGATAGCGACCAAGTATCTCTAATTGTAGGGCGAAATGGTGTTAATATAAGACTAGCAATGAAATTAACAGGGTATGAGATTGATGTGATTCGAGAAGAAAAACCATTTGAAGAATATGATGAAGATATTGAACTTGTTGAATTAAGAGATGAATTAGGAACAGAAATAGTTGATTTATTAATTCAAAATAGATATGACACAGCAGTTGAAGTTTTAACGGCAGGTGTTGATAAACTTAAAGAGATTGAAGCATTAGATGAAGAAAAAGTTAATACAATACTAGATGTTCTTAAAAATCAATTTGAAGAAGAGTAAAAAAAATTTATAGGTAATTTCCAATATGGATACAACTAATAAACCAAAGAAATATAGAGTTTACAAATATGCTTCAGAGATAAATATCTCAACTGATGCAATTATTGATTTTTTAAAAAGCAAAGAACATGAAGTCAAAAATCATATGGCTCTTCTTTCTGAAGAAATGTTAGCTGATCTTCAAGCCCATTTTAAAAAGGATATTGATAAATCTGACGAACATAAAAGGAAGCTTGCTAAATTAGATGAAATAAGAGCTGAGAAAGCAGGTATAACGGTTGATGAAGAAAGCACTGAAGAAGTGGCTGAAGAAGTGGCTGAAGAAGTGGTTGAAGAAGTTATAGAACCAAAAGTTGTAGTTGAAGAAGAACCTGTTGATGCTAGCGAAGAAGAAGTTATTGAAGAAGTAGTGGAAGATGAATCGGTTCCCGAAGCTATAATTCCCGAAGAAGATGTTGCAATTGAAGAAGTTAGCGAAGAAAGTGTAACTGAAGAAGTGGTTGAAGTTGAAATAATTTCTGAAGAAGTTGTTGAAGAACCTAAATTGGTAGAAGAAAAAGTAGCATTTCAAACCGAAGGTGAAAAAAAGCTTAATGGTATGAAGAAGGGTTTAACAGTTCTTGGTAAAATGAATATTCAAGAAAAGAAAAGAGAAAACAAGAAAAAACTGATAAAAACTGAAGCTAAAGATACTACTACAAAAACAACACCAACTAAAACAACTGCACAATCAGAAACTGATAGTGTTAAAAAGAAAAAATTTAAGCGTAAAAAGAAAACTGAAGGTGGTGACGAAAACCCTCAAGCCAAAAAGTTCAAAAGAGTTAAAAAAGCTGTTGTTGATAAACGCGAAGTTGATGCTGCAATTAAACGAACTATGTTAAGTATTGATGATTCTGGTATTGGAGATAGAGCAAGTGCCAAAAAACGTAGAAAAAAAGAACAAATTGAAGAGCAAGAACTAATAGTTGAACAACAAGAATTAAATAAATCAACAATTAAAGTAACTGAATACATTGCTGTTAATGAAATTGCGAATTTAATGAATGTATCTGTAAGTGAAGTTATTTCGAAGTGTATGGGACTTGGCCTAATGGTTTCTATAAACCAACGGCTTGATTCTGAAACTATTACGCTAGTAACAGATGAGTTCGGTTTTGAAGTTGAATTTGAAGATGAGTATGTTGTCGATTCTCTTACGGATGTAGAGGATGAGGAATCAACTCTTCAGCAACGTCCTCCAATAGTAACAATAATGGGTCATGTTGATCACGGTAAAACGTCGCTTCTTGATTATATCCGTCGCGAAAATGTTGTGGCTGGTGAATCTGGTGGAATTACTCAGCATATTGGTGCTTATCAAGTTGAAGTTACTGCTGGGAAAAGAATTACATTTTTAGATACTCCTGGTCATGAAGCTTTTACTGCTATGCGTGCTCGTGGAGCTAAAGTAACAGATATTGTAGTAATTATTGTAGCGGCTGATGATGCTGTTATGCCTCAAACGGTTGAAGCAATAAATCATGCTCAAGCTGCATCAGTTCCTATTATTATTGCAATAAATAAAATTGATAGACCAAACTCCAACATTGAAAAAATCAAACAACAACTTTCTGAAAGAAATGTTCTAGTTGAGGAATGGGGCGGAAAATATCAATCTGTTGAAATTTCTGCAAAGACTGGACAAAATGTTGATATATTATTAGAGAAAATTTTATTAGAAACAGAACTTTTAGAACTTAAGGCAAATCCTGATAGACAAGCACGCGGTAGTGTTGTAGAGTCTCAAATGGAACCTGGTCGTGGAATTACTGCAACAGTTTTAATTAGCAAGGGAACTCTTAAAGTTGGAGATCCATTTGTTGCTGGAAATTATCAAGGACGTGTTAGAGCTATGTTCGATGAGAGAGATAAGAAACTTACAGAGGTTTTACCTGGTGCTCCTGCATTAATTTTAGGTTTTGAAGGTGCTCCTCAGGCTGGTGATTTATTTACTGTTGTTGACTCTGAGCGTGAAGCAAGAGAAGTAGCTATTAAAAGAAAACAACTTAAACGTGAACAAGATAACAGACAAGTTCGACATATTACACTAGATCAAATAGCACAGCAAATTAGTGAAGGTGCAATTAAAGAACTTCCAATTATTGTTAAAGGTGATGTGGATGGTTCAGTAGAAGCTCTCGCGGATTCATTAATGAAATTATCTAATACAGAAGTTGGCGTTAATGTGATTCATAAAGCTGTTGGTGGAATTACAGAAGGCGATGTTTTACTTGCAGCAGCCTCAGGTGCCATTATTGTTGGTTTCCATATTCGAGCTAATAATAATGCACGTAAATTAGCTGAAACAGAAAGTGTTGATATTAGAATTTACAACATAATTTATGATGCTATTAACGAAGTTAAATCTGCACTTGAAGGAATGTTATCTCCTATAATTACAGAAAAATTTGTAGCAACTGTAGAAATTAGAGATGTTTTCAAAGTTCCTAAAATTGGTAGTGTAGCTGGGTGTTACGTTACAGATGGTAAAATTACTCGATCCGATAAAATTAGATTATTCCGTGATGGAATTGTTGTTTACGAAGGAAATCTTTCAACTCTTAAACGATTTAAGGATGATGTAAAAGAAGTTGTTGCTGGTTATGAATGTGGACTGAATATAGCTAACTTTAATGATATTAAAGTAAATGACATTATCGAAGCATATAAATTTGTTGAAACTGCAAAGAAATTGGATTAAAAATTGTCAACAAGATTACAAAAAATAGGTGAGTTGATTAAGGAAGAGCTTAGTTTAGTTTTTCTTTATAAAATTCAAGATCCTGAATTAGGAATGCTTACAATTACATCAGTCAAAATTACACCTGATGCAAAAATAGCAAAAGTTTATATTTCAATATTTGAAAAAGAGGGGCGTGATCTCAAAATTGAAAAACTGAACAGTTTAAAAGGATTTATTAAAGTAAACCTCTCTCGTAAAGTTAATCATCTAAGACAAATGCCTGATATTGTTTTTTATCTTGATGACACTCTCGATTATGTAGATAAGATGGAAAAATTATTTAAGAAAATTCACGAAGATGATAACAAATAAATTAAATGATCTTACACATGTTGATTATTCCTCTGGTGAGGTTCTCTTAATTGATAAAGAGAAAGGCAAAAGTTCTTTTAATAGTGTATATCAAATTCGTAAAATTGTAAATATTAAAAAAATTGGACATGCAGGAACTTTAGACCCTACGGCAACAGGTTTGTTGATAATCTGTATTGGCAGGCAACAAACAAAAGAAATATACAAGTATCAGGATTTAGAAAAAACATATTCTGGAACACTTGAACTTGGCAAACAAACTCCATCAATGGATGGAGAAACAGAATTTATTGAAGAGAAGAATTTTTCGTTTGTAACAGATGCGATGATTGAAGAGACAAGAATTAGCTTTCTTGGCGACAGTAAACAAATTCCTCCAATGTATTCTGCATTAAAGCAAGACGGTAAAAGACTTTACAAGTTAGCTCGTAAAGGGGTTGTAGTTGAAAGGCAACCTAGAGATATTACCATTTATGATTTTAAAATTACAAGATTAGAACTTCCTGAAATTGATTTTGAAATTAAATGTTCCAAAGGTACATATATTAGAGTAATAGCAAGTGATTTTGGTGAGAAGCTAGGTTGTGGCGGATATCTGAAAGCACTTAGACGTGAGGCAATTGGAGAGTATAATGTAAAAGATGCTCTAACAGTTGAAGAGTTTCAGTCCCTTAATTTGTTGAAGAAGATTGAAAGCGATGAAAGTTTATAAATCGATTAATGAAATTAGTAAAGACGAGAAGTCTGTTTTAACTATAGGAACTTTTGACGGAATTCACGAAGGTCATAAAGTCCTTTTTGAAAAATTAAAACAATACTCATTGCAACATAATTTAAGAAATGTGGTAATAACTTTTGAACCACATCCAAGAACTGTAGTATCTACATTTGATATTAAATTATTAACTACATTGGATGAAAAATCAGAACTTTTATCACAGCTCGGAATTGAAAGTCTTTTGGTGTTAAAATTTTCAAAAGAATTTTCTTCTCAATCCTCCGAGGAATTTATTACAAATATAGTTTGTAATAAAATAGGAGTTGAGCATATAATAATTGGTCATGACCATAAGTTTGGCAAAGATAGAAATGGTAATGACTATGAGTTAATTGAACTTGGCAATAAAAATAATTTTACTGTTGAAAGAGTTGAGCCAGTAAAATATAATGATGAAATAATTAGCAGCACTAAAGTTAGAAATGCTCTTTTAAATGGTGATGTGGAAAAAGCAAATAATTTTCTTGGACGTAATTATTGCTTTCATGGAACAGTAGTAAAAGGAGTTTCAAGGGGAACAATACTAGGTTTTCCTACTGCAAATATTGAAGTAGAAGATAAAAATAAATTAATTCCGAAAAATGGAGTTTATGTTGTTAAGGCACTTGTGGAAGATGAAGTTGTTTATGGTGTGATGAATGTAGGTTTACGTCCAACATTTGCAGATACTTTAAGCGTTATAATAGAAGCACATCTTTTTGAGTTTAGCAAAGATGTTTATGGAAAAACAATTAAAATTGAATTGCTAAAAAGAATTAGAGACGAAATAAAATTTAATAACAAAGAAGAATTAATCTATCAAATTGGAAAAGATAAAAAAGAAGCAATCCAATTTGTTGGAAAGATAATTAACTAATTGACTTCGGAAAGGTTCTGAAGTTACATCGAATTAATAATAGGAGAAATTCAAAATGAATTTATCAAAAGAAGAAAAACAAGAAATTATTAGCAAGTTTGGGGATAGTGAAAAAGACAGCGGTAAAGCAGAAGTACAAATTGCTTTGTTAACTGCTCGTATTAACAAATTGACATCCCATTTTTCAGAGCACAAAAAAGACCATCATTCAAGACGAGGGTTGTTAATGATGGTTGGACAAAGAAGAAGATTGCTTGATTATATTACACGTAAAGACGTGGAAAGATATAGAAGCATAATTAAAGAATTGAAATTAAGAAAATAAGGTTTAAATAATGATGATAACAAAAGAAGTTGAAATAGGCGGAAAGAAATTAACAATAGAAACTGGACGCTACGCAAAACAGTCTAACGGGGCTGTAATGGTAAGCTACGGCGATACTATGGTTTTAGTTACTGCAGTAGCTTCAAAAAGACCAAACACTACATTGGATTATTTCCCAATGTCAGTAGAATACAAAGAAAGATATTTCGCTGCTGGAAAATTTCCAGGCGGATTTATTAAACGTGAAGGTCGTCCTACAGAAAAAGAAATATTAACGGGACGTTTAATTGATAGACCGATTAGACCTCTCTTTCCAAAAGAGTACAATAACGATACTCAAATTGCAGCGTTCGTTTATTCATTTGATGGTGAAAACAATCCAGACGTACTAGCAGCAGTTGGTGCTTCTGCAGCATTAGCAATTTCGGATATTCCTTTCTTAGAACCACTTGGACAAGTTAGAGTTGGAAGAATTGATGGTAAATTAATTATCAATCCAACAATGAAGCAAGTTGAAGAAGGCGATTTAGAACTTACTGTTGCCGGAACTGAAAGCTCAATCATGATGGTTGAAGGTGAGGGTCACGAATCAAGTGAAACCGATATATTAGACGCTCTTAAATTTGCTCACGTAGAAATTCTTAAATTAATTGAACTTCAAAAAGAGTTAGTTGCCGAATGTGGTAAACCAAAAATGGTTGTTGAAAAAGAAGTTATTAACGAAGAACTTGTAAAAGAAGTTAACGCTCTTGCATTCGAAAGATATAAAGAAGTTGTTTATTCAAAATTAGCAAAAGAAGATCGTTATGCTAAAAATGATGAAATAAACGCCGAAACTCTTGAAGCATTAGCAGAAAAATATCCAGAAGAAGAAAAAGACATCAAAAATATTCTTCACGATATTGAAAAAGATTTGATGCGTAAAAGAATTTTAGAAGATGGTGTGCGCCTTGATGGAAGAAGTCTTACAGATATTAGACAAATTACATCTGAAGTTGGAGTTATCCCTCGTACTCATGCTTCTGCTCTATTTACACGCGGAGAAACTCAGTCTTTAACCACTGTAACACTTGGTACTGCTAGAGATCAGCAAATAGTTGATGGACTTGGCGAGGAAAATAAAAAAGCATTTTATCTACATTACAATTTCCCTCCATTTAGTGTTGGTGAAACGGGTCGTTATGGCTTTATCGGAAGACGTGAAATTGGACATGGAAACTTAGCTGAAAGAGCATTAAAATATATTGTTCCTGTAACTGAAGATTTTCCGTACACAATTCGTGTAAACTCAGATATTCTTGAATCGAATGGTTCATCTTCAATGGCTACAGTATGTGCTGGTTCATTAGCAATGATGGACGCTGGTGTTCCTGTAAAAACAGCTATCTCTGGTATTGCAATGGGATTAGTAAAAGAAGGTGATAACTCCGCTGTTCTTTCAGATATACTTGGTAATGAAGACCACCTTGGTGATATGGATTTCAAAGTAGCTGGTTCTGAAAATGGAATTACAGCTATTCAAATGGATATCAAAATTCAAGGTATCTCTTTTGAAATTATGGAGAAAGCACTTATTCAAGCTAAAGAAGGAAGACTACATATCCTTGGAAAAATGAATGAGGCTCTTGCTGCTCCTAGAGAAGCTATTTCTCAATACGCACCTTCATTAATCTTTATCCAAATAGATCCAGAAAAAATTGGTGCTGTAATTGGACAAGGCGGAAAAGTTATTCAAGGAATCCAAAAAGATTTCAACGTTGAAATAAATATTGAAGAAGATGGAAAAGTTGCTATAGCTGGTGTTAACACCGAAGAAGCTCGTAAAGCAAAAGAATATATTAAAGCTATAGTTACAGATCCTGAAATAGGAATGGTATATTCAGGTAAAGTAATTAAAATTACTGACTTTGGAGCTTTTGTAGAATTTGTTCCAGGTACACAAGGGCTTCTCCATATTTCACAAATTGCTCTTGAGCGTGTTAATAAAGTAACAGACGTTCTTAAAGAAGGTGAAACAATTGATGTTAAATTGTTAAAAATGGAAAACGGTAAATTTTCTTTATCTCGCAAAGCTCTGTTGGAAGACCAAAATGCAGCAGCTAAAAAAGAAGAAAAGAAAGAAGACTAATAATTTATTGAGTAAGTAGGAGATGTCATTCCCACATGTTTTTAGTGGGAATCTCCCACCTTACTTTAAGATTCCCGACAGAAGCATTCGGGAATGACAAAAAAGTGTGAAACTGAAGCGTCCTGAAAACAGTTGACTCAATATAACAACAAAGTCAACTAATAACAGGACAAGTAATGAAGAAAAGAAAAGAGAAAGATGAGAATCAATTAGTACGTGATTCAGTTTACA
>JAQICK010000081.1 GCA_027858595.1 Melioribacteraceae bacterium | reverse complement strand
TATTGATGCTGTATTTAAAATTTCGGGCAAGCAAATTGAAGAAATAATCAGCAAGCATAACATGAATAATGCATCATTATTAGTAGATGACGCAAAAAGTATTAGAACAAACGAAGATTCTATTCGTGGAATAATTAAGTGCTTTATTAACGGTATAGCTGAAGAGTGGTTAATTGAAGAAAAAATGGTTTTTGATTGGCTTAATAAAAACATTGGATACGATAACTTGCAAATAGGTGGACAAGGTGGCATTGTTGCTAATGTAATGGCTGTTTGCGGAGTTAATGATGTTTATGTACATACAGCATCGTCGCCGAAGAAGCAATCGGAATTATTTCAAGATTTACCTAACTTGAAAAACGTGAACAAATTTGGCGAATTACAAAAGGCTAATACAATTGACCGAAATGAAGATGTTCCTTTAATTCACTGGATAATTGAATTTGACAAAGGTGATACACTAAATATTGAGGGCAAAAGTTACACATGCCCAAAGTCAAATCGTTTTATAGCAACATACGACCCTCTTAACTTTAAATTAGCTATTGATAATGCATTCAACAAAAAAATGTGTGAGCATTCCACAAATTTTGAATACATCATACTATCTGGATATCAGATGCTACAAAATGAACTTCATGGTGGAGGTTCTGGAATTGATAGAATTGATGAATCGATTAAAATAGTTGAGAAATGGCGCAAAAATAATCCAGAGAATATTCTACATTTTGAAATTGCCTCAACTCAAGATAAAGTTATTCGTAAATATTTAGTTGATAGTTTAGCTAAAAATGTTGATAGCATTGGTTTTAACGAACGCGAATTGATTGATATTCTAGAGGTTATTGGTGAAGAAGAATTAGCTGCCCAATGCGATAAAGAAACAATCAGTAGCAATCTATTTAAGGGAATGGTGAAAATATTTGATAATACTAAATGTTCCCGCATTCAGTTGCACATGTTTGGTCTTTATTTGACGCTACAGAAAAAAGGATTTCAAATATCACCAATTCAAAATAGAAAAGGAATGCAGTTAGCCGCAAACATTGCAGCTACTAAAGCTGGCACAGGTGCAATAAGTTCGAAAGATATTTTGTTGTGGTCTAAAGATAGAGAAGTATCAGATATTGGATTAAATGAATTGAAATCTTTATCTAAAACTGTTGCGGAAGAATTTGGACCTAATAATTTAGTTGAAGATGGAATTTATAATAATGATTCTGTGGAAGTTATTGCTGTGCCAACAATTATTATTGATAATCCAATTACGCTTGTAGGAATGGGCGATACAATTTCATCAATATCTTTAGTTGGTGCTCAGTAAATTGCATGAAAAATTCTTGTTGTCAAGAATCATTGAGGCCGTCTCAGTTGTCCTTGGCAGCATTAAATATAAAGTATTAACTTTTACATTCACAATTATCCATTCTAAATTTCTAATTGGTTAATGTGCCTCTAACCAGTTGTCCCCAATACCAATATCAACAATGGTAGGAACTTTTAGCAAAAATGCTTCTTCCATGTTTTTCCTAACTATTGGTTTAACAGTTTCAAGTTCTTCTTTTGGAACATCAAAAACTAATTCATCGTGAACTTGAAGAACCATTTTGGTTTTTGCATTATTATTTTCTAATTCACTTTGAACTTTTATCATCGCAAGTTTAATCATATCTGCTGCTGTTCCTTGAATTGGCATATTCACAGCAACTCGTTCTTCAAACTGTTTCATAACTCTGTTTTTACTATTGATGTTTTTTAAGTATCGTCTTCTTCCAAGAAGTGTTTCTGCATATTCATGTTCACGTGCAAAGTTAACAGAACTATCAATAAAACTTTTAACTTTGCTAAAGTTTGAAAAATATGTGTCAATAATTTCTTTTGCCTGAGCACGAGATATTCCTAAACGATTGGATAATCCGAATGCACCAATGCCATAAAGAATTCCAAAATTAACCTCTTTTGCTTTCCTTCTCATATCAGAAGTTACTTCTTCTGGTTGAACAGAAAACACAAGTGCTGCGGTCGATTTATGAATATCCTCTCCATTTTTAAAAGCTTCCATCAAAGTTTCGTCTTTGCAGATTGAAGCCATAATTCTTAATTCAATTTGGCTGTAATCAGAACTTAATAGTATGTGGTTTTCGTCTCGTGGTATAAAGGCTTCGCGTATTTTCTTTCCTAAATCCGTTCTTATTGGAATGTTTTGTAGGTTAGGATTTAAACTCGATAATCTTCCAGTTGAAGCAACAGTTTGATTAAACGAAGTATGTACGCGTTTAGTTTCTGGATTAATAAGTTTAGGCAAAGAGTCTGCGTAAGTTGATTTTAATTTTGCAGCTTGTCTGTATTCTAAAAGAAAATCTACAATAGGACTTTGACCCTTTAATGCTTCAAGTGAAGATGCGTCTGTTGAAAATCCAGTTTTTGTTTTTTTAGTTGGAGGAAGATTTAATTTATCAAACAGAATAACTTGCAATTGTTTTGGCGAATTGATGTTAAACACTTCACCAGCATGTTCGTAAATCTCTTTCGTGTAGCCATCCATTGATGTTTGCAGTAATATGCTAAATTTATTTAACGCAGTAATATTTAAGTTAATTCCTGCACGTTCCATCTTTTCTAAAACGGATACTAATGGAAATTCAATTTTTTCAGAGATTGTTTCTAACTTATTTTTGGAAAGTAGTTTTTTAAATATTTCATATAATCTAAATGTAATATCTGCGTCTTCACAAGCGTATATGGAAAGTTCATTTAAGTCAGCATCAAAAATTAAATCGGCATCTTTCTTTTTACCCATCAATTTTGAAAATGGAATTGGGGAGTAGCCAAGATATTTTTCAGAAAGTGTATCCATTCCATGTTTCTGATCTGGATCAAGAATATAGCTAGCTAGCATTGTGTCGAAATAAAAATTTTCAACATTTATTCCGTTTGTTTTAAGAACTGCAATATCATACTTTCCATTTTGACAAACTTTTTTACTGTTCTTGTTTTCAAAAGCTGGTTTGAAGATTTCTGTAAATTCATCAATTGAAATTCTATCTGATAAATCACGGGCAAACAAACTTTCAGAAAAGACAAAAGGATTAATTGGAACAAAATATGCTTCGTGAGATTTAATTGCGAAAGATGCTCCTGCAAGTTTTACATCGTAAACATTAAGAGAGTTTGTTTCGGTATCGAAAGCAAATAAGTCTGTGTTTAACAAAATATTTGCTAACTTTTTCGCTTCATCAATTGATGTTATAAGTTTGTAATCAACTTTTGATGAATCATATTCTGCTTGAGTGTTTACATGCTCTTCAGAAATATCAACTTTAACTCCACCAACGTTATACACTTTATTTAATTTGTTGATTATACTTTTTAATTCAAGTTCTGTTAAAATATTTGTTGCTTCTTGTAAATCTGGAACTGTAAATTTAGATGCTTCAATATCCATCTCGTAAGGCACATCAGTCATAATAGTTGCAAGTTCTTTCGATAAAAATGCGTTCTCTCTACTCACTTCTAATTTTGTGCGAATTCCTTTCTTTTCAATAGAGTCAATATTTTTGTATATATTTTCTAAACTTCCAAACTGCTGAATTAGTGGAGTTGCCGATTTTGGACCAACTCCAGCAACACCTGGTATATCATCACTTGCATCTCCAACCATTGCGAGATAATCAATCATATATTTTGGTTCAAATCCATAATCTTCAATTACTTTTGCTTTGTCCATTATAACAATATCGTCTCCAGATCTTCCTGGTTTCACCATTGTAACTTTATCTGTAACAAGTTGCACATAGTCTTTATCTGGAGTTACAGCATAGGAATCAAATCCTTCAAGCTCTGCTTTCTTTACAGCAGTTCCAATTAAATCGTCAGCTTCATATCCTGGAAGAATGTATAGTGGAATTTTCAATGCTGCAATTAAATCCATTATCCTTTTTATTTGTGGAACCATATCCTCAGGCATTTCTGCTCGCGATGATTTGTATTTATCATACCGTTCATGTCTAAAAGTTTTTTCTTTTGAATCCGAAGCAATTACAAGATAGTCTGGTTGTGAATCTTGAATTATTTTAACCAATTGATTCATAAATCCATAAACTGCAGAAGTTGGTTCGCCTTTTGAATTTTTAAGTGGGTTATTTATAAAAGCAAAGTATCCTCTGTAAGCAATAGCCATTGCGTCAATTATTACAAATCGTTTTTGTAGATTTTCCATTTATTATCTATCTTCTAACCTTGTTTTAAATCATTAAAGTAAACAGCAATCTATTTAATTATTGAACAAATCCAAAATTTACTTTTTTCAGACTATGAAAAAATTTTTGGAGAAAAATATATTGTCATTCCCGAATGTTCTTATCGGGAATTTCCGTAATTAAAAAGATTCCCACTTAAAGCATGTGGGAATGACAGAAAAATCTAAAACAACAAGTTGGAACATTGTATAATTATTATAAGAGAATATTATGAAAAATAAAATTAGTTTGTTTGTGTTTGCACTTAGTTTAATTTCATTAAACTTTA
>JAQICK010000370.1 GCA_027858595.1 Melioribacteraceae bacterium | reverse complement strand
AATTGATAGACTTATTAGAAAATATGGATATAAAACCACTCCAGAAATATTAAAGTTTGTTGATGAAAATGTCGAGCTTCAAAATAACCTTAGTGCAGCAGCTCATTTAATTCATGGTTCTTCAGAAAACAGATTTAAAATTACTTATTGTCCTGGGCATATTTCCAAAGGAGAAATTGAAAGTGTAAATTTCAATTATTCACATTTGAATGAAAAGACAAAAAAATATAATCCAGAAATATTGAAAGATGGATTTAATATTATGCCAGATGGCGAAGAAATATTTTTTATTTCCAACCCAGCAATTGGTTTGTGGGCTTATAAGGAAAGGTTTAAATAAATTTAATAATAAAATATAAGGAAGAATCAAAATGAGTAAAGCTAATATTGGATTAGTCGGACTTGCAGTCATGGGCGAAAATCTTGTCCTCAACATGGAAAGCCACGGATACAGAGTAGCAGTCTATAACCGAACAACATCTAAAGTTGATGATTTTGTAGTAAATGGTAGAGGTAAAGGAAAAAATATTATTGGCACTTATTCTGTTGAAGAATTTGTTAATGCATTAGAACGACCTCGCAAAGTAATGATAATGGTAAAAGCTGGAGCTCCTGTTGATTCGTTTATCGAGCAAGTAATTCCATTTCTAGAAGAAGGTGACATAATTATTGATGGTGGAAATTCTCACTTCCCAGATACTATTAGAAGAACAAGTTATATCGAAAGCAAAGGGCTGTTATTTATAGGAACCGGAGTTTCTGGTGGCGAAGAAGGTGCATTGCTAGGACCATATATTATGCCTGGTGGATCTGTAAAAGCATGGGAAACTGTGAAACCTATTTTTCAATCAATTGCTGCAAAAGTTGAAGACGGAACTCCTTGCTGTGATTGGGTTGGAGCAGATGGTGCGGGACATTTTGTTAAAATGGTTCATAACGGAATTGAATATGGCGATATGCAATTAATCACTGAATCATATCAAATTATGAAAGATTTATTAGGTTTGGACGCCAATGAAATGCACGAGGTTTTTAGAGAATGGAATAAAGGTGAATTAGATAGTTACCTTATTGAAATTACAAGAGACATTCTAGCATTTAAAGACGAAGATGGAAATCCTCTAGTTGATAAAATACTTGATACTGCTGGACAAAAAGGAACAGGCAAATGGACTGGAATTTCTGCTTTAGATTTGGGTGTTCCTTTAACATTGATTGGCGAAGCTGTTTTTGCTAGATGTCTTTCAGCACAAAAAGATGAGAGAGTTGAGGCTTCTAAAATTTTAAGTGGTCCAACACCAAAATTTGAAGGCGACAAGCAAGAATTTATTAAAGATCTTGAAAAAGCTTTATATGCATCTAAGCTTGTCTCATATGCTCAAGGTTATGTATTGATGAAAGCTGCAGCTGAAGAACATGGTTGGACATTGAATAATGGTGGTATTGCTCTTATGTGGCGTGGGGGTTGTATTATTAGATCAGCATTCCTTGGAAAAATTAAAGAAGCTTTTGATAAAAATCCAAATTTATCAAACCTATTATTGGACCCATTTTTTAAATCAAAAATAGAAGAAGCTCAGCAAAGTTGGAGAAAAGTAATTGCTACTGCTGTAATGAACGGAATATGGGTGCCTGCTTTTAGTACGGCATTAGAATATTTTGATGGATTCAGAAATGACAGATTACCAGCAAATTTATTGCAAGCTCAACGCGATTATTTTGGGGCTCATACTTATGAGAGAGTTGACAAACCTCGTGGGGAATTCTTCCATACAAACTGGAATGGACGCGGTGGTGAAACTGCCTCATCAACATATGTTGTTTAATTAAAATATTGAGTGATATGAAAAAAATACTAAATATTGTAGTTGTGCTTTTACTTGCGAGTGTACTTTTATCTTGTGCAAAAGTTACTGGAGTTAAGAAGTTAAAGATTGGTCATGGACTTGACCAATCTCATCCAGTCCATAAAGCAATGCTCTATCTTTCAGAAAGAGTAAATGAAAAATCAAACGGTTCAATTCAAATTTCTGTTTATCCTAGTCAACAATTGGGAACAGAAAGAGAATGTTTAGAACTTTTGCAAATTGGCAGTTTAGCAATGACAAAGGTTTCTACATCTGTTCTCGAAGGGTTTGTTCCAATTTTTAAGGTGTTTAGTCTTCCCTATATCTTCAGAAGCGAGGAACATAAATTCAATGTATTTGAAGGTGAAGTTGGACGTGAACTTCTACTAAGTCCCGAAAAATATTGGCTTAGAGGATTATGTTTCTATTGTATTGGTTCAGCGTGAACTGGAATTTCTGTTAAAAACCTTAAGGGAAAAACGTGATAAATTTAGCCAACATTTTTCACCTTATATCGCTCTAATTTAGCTTTCTGCAATTTAGCATT
>JAQICK010000039.1 GCA_027858595.1 Melioribacteraceae bacterium | reverse complement strand
ATTTTATGCAGTTATCACGCAAACTAAAAAAACATATCTTTGCTGGAATAATTGAAAAAGATGGAAGTGATATTTTTAATTCCCTGATCCACTTTGACGATAAGGGATTGATAAGAGTAATTTATAGAAAAATTCATCCATTCAGTTTTGCAAAAGAAAATAAACACTACAAAGCAGGAACCGATACTATAACAACTAAAATTGATGGAATTACTTTTGGATTTTCAATTTGCTACGATTTAAGATTTCCTGAATTGTATAGGCATTATGGAAAAGCAAGAGCAGATGTTTTGGTGAACATTGCAAACTGGCCAGTTGCTAGAATAAATCATTGGGATTTACTTTTGCGAGCTCGTGCAATTGAAAATCAATGTTACCTGATTGGAGTAAATAGAATTGGAAAAGACTCGTATCTCGAGTATCCTGGACACAGTTCAGTTATAAATCCGATGGGAGAAATTATTAACCAGAGTTTCTTAGAAGAGATTTCTGTTGTTGAAATTGATAAAGAGGAAATTGCGAAGCTGAGAAAAGATTTGCCATTTTTAAACGACATTAAATTAAAATTCTAATTTCCTTTTGAACTTTCTTATCGAGTTGTTTCAGATCAACATCACCATACGAAAATAGTTTTCCGTTAATAAATAGTGATGGCACTATAGAAGTTTTATGTTTTGATAAATTTTGGATTGATATTTCAAAATTTATAAAATCGTTTAGGGCAGTATATTTTTGTAATTCCCTTTCTACCCTTTCACACGCAGAACATTTTTTAGCAACAACTAAATCGAAATTCATAACAAACTCTTATTTTTTTAATTTCAATCTAGTTAAAGTCTTTAATTCCTAATGTCGTGGTGAAGACACTTATTACTTTAACGCTTTCAATTCTTTTTCATTATGAATAATTATTTTCTTTCTATCAAAATCAATTAACCCTTTTTCTCTCAGATCAGCTAAAATTGAGTTAACTGTTTGACGTGAACAAGCTGTAAGCTGTGCAATATTCTGATGAGTAAGAAATGGCTTCAAAAATATTTCATCCCCAATTCGTTTGCCTTGTTCAATTGCAAGGTTATAAATAAAAGAAATTACTCTTTGCTCTGCATCTTTAAAAACTCATTCTGCTATTCTTTCACTATACTTTCTCATTCTAAAACCAATGAGTTTTGATATTTCTAAATTGAGATTCGGGTTTTTTTCAACAAAACTTTTAAAATCATCTTTACTTATTGCACAGATTAAAGACTCTTCCATTGTTGTTGCAAAATCTGTCCTTTCGCCAACATCAAAAATTGACATCTAACCAAATACTTCACCAGGATTTATGAGAGCAACGATAAACTCTTTTCCGTCTGGAGAAATTCTTGTAAGCTTTACCCTTCCCTTTTTAAGAAAAAATATTGACCCCGACGGATCTTCGGCGAAATAAATTGGTTGTGATTTTTTAATTTCCTGCATAGATGTAATTGCATCCAATTCCATCATTTTTGATTTATCCACCATCTCAAAAAGATTAAAATTTTCTAAATACCAAAGTTTCGATTGATCAGCCATTTACTCAACACTCCAAATGAAATTTAATTTTATGAGTCTAAAATATAACAAATAATTATATGAGTAACTTTTTTGCAATATCAAAAATAGAATATGTCATCGAACTGACAATTTTGATAAGATTAATCATTTATGTTTAGAAAGAATTATGAAAAAATTATTATTAATATCGCTGTTATTATTAACAACTAAATTGTTTAGTCAAGCTTGTTGCACTTCTGGAACTCCTTTACTTAGTTCGCTCGAAACAGCTAGCACACCATTAAATAAATTACAATTTGGATTGAGCTTGAGATATAATTCAATAGCGAGTTTATATTTTAACGATGAACGCTTAGATGATAACACAAGAAAAAGAGTAGCTAAATCTGTTATACTTCAAACAGATTATGGTATTTGGAAAAACATCTCTATATCTGCACTTTTTAGTTTTGTTATGCAAGAACGAAAAATTAAAACGCAAACTATTTCAGAAAACTTACTAAATTCAACTGGTATTGGCGACGCTCTCTTTCTTATTAAGTACAATATAATTCCTATTAATATTCTGGATGAAATCGAACTTTCGGCGGGGGGTGGAATAAAGTTGCCTTTAGGTGAATCGCAATTAACATCGGATGGTTTATTAATTCCTGCAGATATGCAACCTGGCACTGGTTCTTTGGATTATTTAGGTTGGATTTATTTTTCTAAAGGTCGCCTATTTTCACTTCCACTAAATCTTGTATCAAATATTTCATACAGAATAAACCGAGTTAACAATCGTTTTAAAGTTGATAATTTTAATTATCAGTTTGGTAACGAAACTATTGCACAAATAGGATTAGCATACCGAACTTATTTCATTTCCGATTTTTCAGTGTTTCTTCGTTACAGAAATGCTCAACCCGATTTATCCCAGAATTTTAAAATACCCACTACAGGCGGTAGTTGGTTCTACATTGTGCCTGGAATAAATTTCAAATTTGATGATTCTAAAACAATTCGTTTTTCTAGTGAAATTCCTATCTACATAAAAGTAAATGGAACTCAGCTTACAACTTCTTTTTCAACTACACTTGCATTTTATTATTCACTCAATCTTTAGGAGAATATTATGACACATTTTATATACAGATTTTTAATAATTATTCTGTTCCCAGTTTTAATTTCATGCCAGGACAGTGTGAACAGCAGTGAAAATATTAGTGGTGACTGGCTAATACCTGCTAACGAAATATATGATGGAGGACCAGGTAAAGATGGAATTCCAGCAATATCAAAACCTGTATTATCTAATAATGAATCAATAGACTATATGCAAGACAACGATTTAATTATTGGAATAAAAATTAACAACCAAGTTAAAGGTTACACTCATCTAGTGCTTAATTGGCACGAAATAATAAATGACAAAATAGACGACAATAATTTTACAATTACATACTGTCCGCTAACTGGCTCTGCTATTGGGCTAAATAGAAGTATTAACGGAGAAATTACAACTTTTGGCGTTAGTGGTTTGCTATATAATTCCAATCTAATTCCCTACGATCGTGCAACAAACAGTAACTGGTCGCAAATGAAAATGAAATGTGTAAATGGTCAATTAAAAGGTACCGAGTTCAATTATATTCATACTTTTGAAACTAGTTGGGCAACATGGAAGAAAATATTTCCCAATGCACTTGTTGTTACATCAAATACTGGATATAGCCGACAATACTCAAGCTATCCGTATGGTTCATACAGGGTTGATGAATCACTTATTTTTCCTATAACAAATAGAAACAACGAACTACCCATAAAAGAAAGGGTGCATGGCATAATTGAAAACGAAAGTGTATTTGCATTTAGATTTAATTCTTTTGAAAATGGAATTAAATTAATTTCCAAAGAAATTGATGGAAATAATTATTTAATAGTTGGAAGTAAAACTGACAATTTTATTGTATCATTCTATAACTCTTTACAGCAAGGAACGGAATTAAATTTTGAAGTAGTTAATGATAGTGTATTGGTTCAGCGTGAACTGGAATTTCTGTTAAAAACCTTAAGGGAAAAACGTGATAAATTTAGCCAACATTTTTCACCTTATATCGCTCTAATTTAGCTTTCTGCAATTTAGCATT
>JAQICK010000106.1 GCA_027858595.1 Melioribacteraceae bacterium | reverse complement strand
GGTGTTTTAGGAATTGGAACAATTAATTCCTTTATTTCTTTAGAAGGACCGTTAGAAGAAAAGTCCACATTTCTTCTTTCTGGTAGAGCACTCTACTATGATGCAATATTAAATGTAATAGATAAAAAAAGTAATATTCCACGCTATAATTATTTTGATGTTAATTCTAAGTTAACATATAACTTAATGAATAATAATACAATTTCTATTAGTCTAGTATATAGCAATGATAATCTTTATGATTCAAAAGCTACAAATAATTTTAATTATGATATTAATTGGCAGAATGGAGCGTTTAGTATTAATTGGCTACGGATTTTAAATTCATCCATTTTCACAAATACGTCTCTTAGTTTGGTTAATTATAGATTTGGGACTAACCTTTCGGATAATCAGCAAAATGTAAGTAGCTCTAGCTTTTATACGGACTCTAAATTAACAGATATTACATTAAAAAATGCATCCGAATTAAGATTAAATAGCCAGAATGTTGCCAAAGCTGGGATGGATTTAACATTCCATGTTTATGATGTATTATTTAGCAACTATTATTCATATGCCTTGGAGCAGTCACAAAGAGTTAAGGAGGACTTTATTGAAATTTCTTTCTTTGTCCAAAACGAATCTAATTTTGATGAAATACTAAAAATGAATATTGGGGCGAGAGCAAATTATTTTGTTGGGCAGGACAATTTTCAATTAGAGCCAAGAGTCTCTTTTGCCTATTCACTAACCCACTATTTAACAATTAAAACAGCAGCCGCAAAAACTTATCAGTTTATACATCTCTTGACTAGAAATGATAAATCTTTGCCAACGGATCTTTGGTACCCATCAAATGAATATATGAAGCCTAGCGAATCGTGGCAATATATTTTAGGACTCGAGAGCAACTTCAATAATAATAAATATGTTCTTACAATTGAAGGTTACTATAGAGAGATGAAGCACCTTTATGAATTTAAGAATGACGCTAACTTTAATCCGCAAGAAAATCTAAATGATCAAGTAACCGAAGGCGTTGGAGAAGCCTATGGAATTGAATTGTTTTTTCACAAAAGAATAGGTGAACTAAAAGGATGGGTTGGATTTACACATAGTTGGACTAATAGAAAATTTAGTGAGATTAATGATGGAAATATCTACTACCCTCGTTATGATAGAAGACATGATCTTTCGCTTGCGTTAACTTATGAAGTATCGAAAAATCTTAATGTTGGAATTTCATGGGTCTATTCAAACGGGGAGAGAGTTACAATGCCATCCGGTCAGTATCTCTTTCAAGACGTAGGCGTTAATAATAATAATACTAATATTAATCTTAGTTCGGCTGGAAGAAATGGATATATGCTTCCGGCTTATCACAAGATGGATTTAAATTTGACTTATAGTTTCAGTTGGAATAGTTACTTGTTAGAAACATATTTGAATGTATATAATATTTATAATAAGAATAATGTGTTCTCTTACTATATTACATATAAGGATGTCAATGGTGCTCCAACTCCAATAATTAATCAAATTACTATGTTTCCGTTTTTACCGACAATAGGAATCAAAATAAATTTATAATATGAAAAGAATTATTTTAATATATAGTGTGGCATTATTTTTAATTTCTTCTTGTTTATCAACGGACGTAGTTGAAGTTGAAATGCCATATGATAAATATATAGTTGTTCAAGGTACTCTAGAAAAAGATAGCATTTTTTCTGGTGTTAGATTTACAAAAACTCTTTCTCTTAACGAACCATACCAAATTAAAAATTCTGAACTTACTGATGTTACTGCTTATCTACTTATTGATGAAACAATTACAATTCCACTTCATTATTCCCATGAGGGAATATATCTTCCACTTTATCCTCACAAGATTAAAGTAGGATCAGTGTATGAATTATTTGCAGAGGTTTTGGACACAAAAATTTACAGCAAAACTATTGTTCCAGATAGTATTGTAGTTGCAAAATCGGAGCTATACTTTGATGAATACATTATCTCGGAAGTTAAAGTAAATCGTAATTATGTTTATGGCTCAGTATGGGAGGCTTATCCATCGTACAATAAAGTAACTGCTGAAGATTTTCATTCCATTGTTCCCAGCATTGAAGAGAATGACAAATATACAAATGTACGAACAGTAAATGTACCAGGCGAGTATTTAAACGGTAGTCTTCTCTATGCAAGAGTTTATGCCTTCGATAAATTTTACAGAGAATACTTTCTATCAAAAGGGAACAATCAAAGTGATTCATTGTTTTCAAATGTTACCTCACCAAATTGGAATATCAATAGTTCTTCCTCTGAAGTAATTGGGCTATTTGTTGGAATGGCAAAAAGTAAGCCACTAATTGTGAGTAGTAATTAAAATGAGAACCTTAGTTATTATAATATTATCAATATCAATTTTATCATGTTTAGAAAATGATCTTTCAATATCTGTCTCATCAATAGAATTAGGAACTTCCGAATTACTATTAAGGCAATTTGAAAGCGATGGTGATTTCATAAACTCAACTGAAAATCCTGCACTAGTTGAAGCATCTGAGGTTTATAGTAATGTTGATACTTATTTGCTCATTGATATTCGTTCAGAAAGTGATTTTGCTAAAGGCAAAATTAAAAATTCTGTAAATGTTAGAGCAGATAGTTTAATTGATTTCCTAGAAGATGTCAATTTATACGAATTTCCAAAAATTGTTATAATAAGTGCAACAGGGCAGCATGCAGCATTTTGTACATCTATTTTAAGGCTTTTAAACTACAAGAATGTATATTCGTTAAATTTTGGAATAGCAGTGTGGAATAGTTACTTTTCTGATGGTTGGTTAAATTCTCTTAATACAGATTGGTTCTGGTTCAATCATGATAACTATATAAAACGAGACTTCACGCCACTTCCTTCTTTGCAATCAATAAGTGATGGTGAAACGAATGAAGTGATTTTAAGTAGAGCAAAAGATTTGTTAGCATTAGAATTTGATGAATTTTGTTTAGAGGGTGATGAAAAAGAACTTACTCTTAATTTTGGTACTCTTGACTTTAAATACTATACTTTAGTTCCTGATG
>JAQICK010000239.1 GCA_027858595.1 Melioribacteraceae bacterium | reverse complement strand
TCATCGTTCTGGAGCAATAATCAAAAAATTCCGAACTCGTTAGACGAAATTAATGCTTACAAAAGAATTGATAGTACAGAAGCAATTCCAAAAACATTTGGAGACAGATTTTCGTGGTTCTCAACTAAGACATGGTTAAATGAAAGTTTTTCTACAATTGGAACAATGAGTTTGTATCATTTTAACAAAGTGGAAGGCAACGCAATAAACGGAGGACTATACTACAACGACCACTTAAACAAAAGACTCTCTAGCACAGTAGATTTTAACTACGGCTTTGCGGATAAAATATTTAAATGGAATTTTACGGCGGACTATCTTTTGGGAAAATATCGTACAACTAAAATTTCATTTTCTGCATTCGATAATTTGAACGTTCTATTTAGCGAATCGGATGAATACGGAAATTTTCTTTCAACTCTTACGTCTCTATTTGCTCACAACGATTTTAGAAACTATTTCTACTCCAATGGGTTCAACTTCAATATTACCGGTGCAGTATTGCCAATTCTCGATTTAGGCATTGGAGGAAATAACAGAACGGATAAAAATAGTTTTGAAAACACCGAGTTTTCGTTTTTCAAAAAAGACAATTTATACGAACCAAGCAAGCAAATTTTTGAGGGCAAAATTGTAACTCTCTCTACTAACTTTAAAATCGATTTTAGAAAATACATTGAGGACGGATACTATAGACGCCGAACTTCACAAGGGAAATCATATTTTACAATTGATGGCGAAGTGGTTTTTAGTAACAAATCAAAAATGGCGAGTAATCTAGATTTTCAGATTTACAAATTGAACTTTTATACCAACATTAACTCGTTTAAGTCAACAAAATATATTGTTGAAGCAAAAGGGTTTTATTCATCCAATGCAATTCCATATCAGTTAATGACCGCTTTGCCAGGTAACATTTCTCCTTTGGGTAAAGATTTTACTTTCCGAACAGTAAATATTTTTAGTTCTCTCGGAGATCGTGTTTTTACAATTACATCGCAATATCAGTTTAACGATGAGCTTTTTAAAATGTTGCGTATTCCGGTTTTGAAAGATGCACGGATGAGATTAGATGCACATTTTAATGTTGCTTGGCTTTCTATTTCGGAAGAATCACAGAACTTAAGTTCGGTTTCGTTTCAAAACTCTTATCCACAATTTATTGAACCACTCTACGAACTCGGTTTCGGCATTGGGCATCAGCTAATACCACTAAAAATAGAATTCACTTGGCGATTAAACCATAGAAATGAAAACAGTTTTGTTATTGGAATAAATTCTATTGCGTTGTAAACTGTTTTTAAAATCTAACTGTGAAATGTATTTAATTAATACAACTAAGCCAATTTTTTGATATATTATTGCAAACAAAAACAGATAAGACTTAAAAATGAATAAACCAAAATTTTCAATAAAAAAAGCGAAACGAGCTGTAGAGATTTCTTCTAGAATTGAAGGACACAAAACGACTCGAAAAGCATCAAACAATTCAAAACGAGCTAAAACAAAAAGTTAATGTCAAAATACACACAAGACAAAAACTATATTTATTATGAAAATTCTAATATTCCAATTAACAAACTAGATATTAGAGACGTCTCAATTCTTGAGGAAAAAGAACAGGAACTACTTCTAAAGGGTTATCAATTTTTTCACCAAACACTCTCTGAAAACACTAATTTTGACGAACAATATTTTCAATTACTTCACAGAAAAACCTTTGAAGAATTATATGATTTTGCTGGAGAATATAGAACCATAAATATTTCAAAAGGGTATTCACCTTTTTGCCAAGTGCGTTTTTTAAATCAAACTTCAAATAAGATTTTTTCAGAACTTAAAAAGGATAATTTTCTAAAAGATTACTCCGACAAACCCAAAGAATTATTTGCTCAAAAAATCTCCTATTACATGTGCGAGTTAATAGCATTCCATCCTTTTCCAGAACTAAATGGTAGAATAACAAGGTTGTTTTTTGACATGATTGCAACCTTCAATGGATTCGAATATATTGACTACCAAAACACATTAGAAACAAATGACGACGAAAATGAATTCATAAAAGCATCAATAAATTGTTTGGCTGGTAAAGAAAGCACTATGTTCAAAATAGTCTTGGATGGACTTAAAAAATCTGAATAATGTTTTCTCTTTCGCTTGGCTTTCAATTTCTGAAGAATCTCAAAACCTAAATTCGGTTTCGTTTCAAAACTCTTATCCACAATTTATTGAACCACTTTACGAACTTGGCTTTGGCATTGGGCATCAGTTAATTCCACTTAAACTAGAATTCACTTGGCGTTTAAATCACAGAGAAAAAAACAGCTTT
>JAQICK010000380.1 GCA_027858595.1 Melioribacteraceae bacterium | reverse complement strand
ATTCTGGTGGATTGAAAATAAGTGTTGGTGGATTAACAGAAAAATTATTGCAAGACCGAATTATTAAACTTCCTGAAACAGATAGAATTTCTCTTGGAGCAAATTACAAAATCAGAGGGGTTGAGTGGATTGGCGAAATTCCAGAAACAATGGCCGAGCTTCGCCAAATTATCAAAGAAATAGAAGAAGGTAAGAGAGAGGAGTAAACAAAGAAAGCCCCTTTCTTAGGGGCTCTCGGAGTTGCAAAGGAAAACATTGACTAATAATTACAAAACAAATATGAGAAAAACATGAAAGACAAATTAACTGAAACTGATAAAGAACTAAATATCGAGTATAGCGATTTAATCATTTTTATTGAATCTAAAATATCAACAAATGATTTTGAATTTATTGATGCTTTAAATGGTTGTGTAGAACTTGTAAAAAGTATTACTGATAATTATAAAAAACTTGCAGAATATAATAAACACTTTAAATTAAGAACACTAAGGGAGGACTAAAAATGAGTCAAACAATAAACTTAGTTGAGACTGACACTCAGTCCAGCACTTACTCAGCAGAACAATTCGAATATCCAAATACAGATGTTACACCTACAATAGCAGCAACAGAAATAACAGTAACTGAAAGTACACTTCACTTAATGTATCCAGGGCAAATGCTTTTTAGTATAAAAGAAGTAGCTACAATTCTAAACGTGTCTTATGAATTTATTCGTGTAAGAACAGCAAGTCAAGTTATTCCTACTGTTGGTATGGGCTTTCGAAGAATGATAAACATTGAGACAATAAACTATTTAATAAATAACGGAGTATAAAAAATGGGAGCAATCACTAAAACAGAAGCGGGCAACTTTCTACTTACTGCTTACGATGAATATGGAAAACGAATCCGTAAGACATTTAAGCTAAGAAAAGATGCCACAGCATTATTAGCTAAAACAGAAGAACAGAAACGTCAACGTGGGCTTGTAAATAGCAAGCTCACCCGCAAACGAGTCTGCTTTGATAGTGCAATCAGAGCTTTCCTAAATTCAAAGAGTAGTTTAAGTCCAAAATCTATTACTAAGTATAACTTCACAACTAAGCAGTTTCAGTATTATCTTAATTCTGAAGGCTTAACATTTCTTGATGAGTTTACTTCAGATCATGCCACAACCCTCCAAGCCAAGCTAATGGAGGGGAGCATAGACAAATCGGGCGAAACTATTACCCCAAGCCCGAAGACTATAAATGGATTTATCAGCACTATTAAAGCACTATTTAGTGATGAAGTTAATAAAGCTCATATTGATAGAAATCCTTTTGCCCATATTAAGAACCTCAAAGAAGAGAAACCACGTCCAGAGTTTTATACAGTTGATGAACTTAATAACTTCTTCAATGTTGAAATGAAAGACGAATATAGAAATGCATTTCTTGGACTTTTCTATACTGGTGTTAGGTTTGGTGAGTTAGCAAATATTACTTGGGATGATATTGATTTGAATAAGAAGTTGCTATTTATCCGCCCCAAAGTTGATCACAAGTTAAAGACTAACAATGCTCAAAGAACAATTCCAATACCAAAGCCACTCTTTGACTTATTGAACAAACTATCTCAAAACAAGAAATCAGAAATTTATCCATTCTGCTCTGTCGAAGGGAAACAGATTAGAGAACGCAGACTCCTTGAAGTTTGTAAACGAATAGGAACTGAAGCTGGAATCACTGAAAGAGTGTTTATCCATAAGTTCCGTCATACATACGCCACTATGCTAATTCAGAGAAAGATTGATATAACGGAGATTCAAAAGTTGATGGGCCATGCCTCAATAATAGAGACAATGATTTATGTCCATGTTAAGACAGAGGAACTTCACGAAACTGTAAACGTATTGAGTAATATAATTATAGAGCAAATCGCAGATGAATTTCCTAAAATAGAATTACCAGTTTTTCCATGGGGAAACATTCAAAACCTCAGAGAAGAATCACTAAGAAAAATGGTTGAGGATGCATTGATCCACTTTTACAAGCAGCATAATTTATTCAATTAAACTATAGGTAAACAAATGAATTTTTTAACACAGCCAAGCTATTACTGAATGAAGAGCTTGCAGAACAATATTTACTCGGACACAATATTCTCAAAACATTTACCAATTGCGAGAAGTGTAGCTCCAAAAGAGTAAACAAAATTAGTCGTGGTAGGTACAGATGTAGTAATTGCGAGAGTGAATGGGGAGACAGAAAAGGCAGCATCTTACACCGCCAAAGCCTTACTGCCTCACAACTCTTAGGGATTATTAAACTATTCCAACTTGAACTAACAGCCATACAAACCTCCAAAGAACTCGATCTCAAGAAAACAACAACTGAACGTATTTACAACAAAATACGTGAGGCAATTGCGGGGCCTACTTTCCTTGAAGTTGACAATCAGCTTATTAAGGGAGATGCACTAAAATTTACCATTAAAATTACGGATGGTGTTGTGAATATTGGTTTTAATAACGATACACAAGTTGATGCAGACTTGTTCACAGTTGTTAGAAGTAGAGTTCCAAACAAAGAAGCAACTTTTAACTTTGAGTATTTTAAAATTAAATCTCGTCCAATAAAAAGACGTTTGAATATGCTACCCGTTGATCAAAGTTTGTTCTGGAGATTTGCTAATTCAAGGCTTCAAAAATACAGAGGAACTAAAGTTAATAATTTGTATCTGTTTCTCAAGGAAGTTGAGTTTAGATACAACAATCAATCCAATTTGTATAATCAACTAATTAAAAAAATCGCCAATTTCTAGATCGGAAAGTGACAGAAGTGACAGAAGTGACAGAATATATCCCTATTAAAACTTTTTTATACTCTCAGAAAGTGTCACTTTTGTCACTTATTGTAAACCATTTTTGAGGTGGCATTAGATAAGCTCGTTTGTAAACATTGGATTAAGAGGCAACATTTGAGAAACTATAATTAATCCAAGAGATTTAATCAGATGGCGTTTTGGATAGCCACAGCGTTTACTTCAGTCAATTAAAAATATAGAATCAATTAAACTACGCGTCAGCAATTTTACGTAATGTTTCAGAATATTCAGTAGCTAATTGTTTAATTGTTTTGCTAGAAATCAAATTCTTAATCCTATCACGCAACTCTGACCATTCTTCATGTAAAGGACATGGAGCTTCGTCAGAACACACCTTCATACCGATAATACATTTAAGATTAATTACAGGGCCTTCAACTCGTTCTACAACTTCTAAAATTGTACTATTGTTAGCCATTTCTGTTATCCTAAATCCGCCTCCTCTTCCCTTAAAAGAATCTACGTAGCCATATTTGGCCATTCGCTGAAGAATTTTTGCAAGATAGTGAGGTGGAATATCTTCTTTCTCAGCAACTTCAGGCGACATCACTAATTTATCTTCTGGTTGACGAGCGAGATATAAAACCGCTCTGATTGCATATTCACCCGTTTTTGTGTAAAGCATATTTACTCCGAACAATAATGGATTGATTGTCCTTT
>JAQICK010000466.1 GCA_027858595.1 Melioribacteraceae bacterium | reverse complement strand
GTTATTGATGGCGAGAATGAGTTTTTTGGAATATTTGAAGATATCGATGAAAACGGCTTTTTGCTCCTTAAAGAATTAAATGGAGTAAAGAAAATCTTTAGTGGGGATGTTTCTTTAAGATAATCTATTTCATCATTTTTCAATAATCTTAAAAGACATTTTACAGCTTTGTGGAACAAGTTTAGAAAAAACAACAAAAAGCAAATTATAAGAATCAAATAAATTTCAAATAGCAATATCAAAAGAACTAATATATTATTTCTTTCAGGTTTGTGTTTGGGTTTTGCCCTTTGTTATTTATTTGTTTTTTGAAAATTTATAATTTATTAATTCTGCTTTATACAGTTTTGGATTAAGAAAAAACAGCAAAACTATAATTTTTGAAAGAATAATATGCAAGTATATTTCGATAACGCATCAACTACAAAAATTCATCCAAAAGTATTGGAAGCGATGCTTCCCTATCTTAAAGAAAACTTTGGTAACGCTTCATCCATTCATTCCTACGGAAGGAAAGCACGTGTTGCTATTGAAGACGCTCGCGAACTGATTGCCGATTTTATTGGTGCTATTCCAAGCGAAATATATTTTACAAGCGGTGGAACCGAAGCAATAAATTTTATTATAAACGGAATTGCAAAAACTAATTTTACCGAAACTGAAAAAAACGTACTTATCACTTCCCCAATTGAGCACAAAGCAGTTCTTGACACTTATAAAAATCTTGAGCTATCTGGATTTAGAACACAATTTGTTGAAATTAATAATGATGGAAGTTTTGTCGCTGAATCTTTCAAAAATATATTAACAGAAAGAGCATCACTAGTTTCAATAATGCACACAAATAATGAAATCGGAACCATAAATAACATAGCTCAAATTTCTCCACTACTTTCTGAAAATCAATTTCTCTTCTGTGATGCTGTTCAAGCATTTGGAAAAACTAATATTGATGTTAATCAGTTAAAAGTAGATGCACTCTCTGCATCTGGGCATAAAATATATGGACCCAAAGGAATTGGAATTGCTTACGTAAGAAGCGGAACTCCTCTTTCACCAATGCAGTTTGGCGGAAGTCAGGAACGAAACAGACGTGGAGGGACCGAAAATATAGCATCTATTGTTGGTCTTGCAGAGGCTGTAAAAATAGCAAAAGTAGAAATGGAAAATAATTTTAGAACTGTTTCTGAGTTACATAAATATTTTTCTGAAGGAATTGAGTATATATATGGGAATAAAATTGTAATTAATGGTTCTAAAAATGGTAGTCCATACATTCTTAGTCTTACTTTTAATAGTGAGTATTTCAAGAATGATATAGACACATTGCTTATGACACTTGATATAAATGGAATTGCTGCCTCACAAGGCTCTGCTTGCACCTCTGGAACGATAAAACCATCGCATGCTATACTTGGTGTGGGCAAATCAGTAGAAGATGCAAGTGGAACTATTAGATTATCGTTTAACCCTGAAAATAATGTAACTGAAATTGATTATGTTTTGTCAGTTTTAGAGAAAATTGGCAAACAGAATTTAAGAAAATAATTTTTTATAAGTAAAGTTCTTCTTCTCACAGCCAATTTATAGTTATAATAAAATGCATAAATCCTGCTCCTCAAATAAAAAAGGCCGTCATATTGACAGCCTTTTCCATAGTAACTCTAATTATTTTAATTAGAGTGCAAATCTAAATCCAATATGTAAAGCCCAATTGTTAGCCCCAAACGGTTCGTTTTCTTCCATTTCAGTATCTTCAGCATCAAATTCTCTTTCAACTATGTGATATACAAATTCAGCAAAAAGTCCACCACTGTTACTTAGATTCATTTCTGCGCCTGCACCTACATTAAAACCAAACGCACTTTTTAAATCTAAATCGGTATCTTCAAGACCAAATGCTTCCCATTCTTCATTAAAATCAATTTCAACAGTACCTGTGTATAAACCTGCTCCACCTCTAACATATGGTACTAATCCAGCACCAGAACCAATTTTAAATTTGGCTAATGCTCCGTAGTAAAGTTGGTTTATTTTAGTATCACCGAAACCTTCTGTCTCAAAAGTAAAAGGAACCAAAGCATAATTTACTTCCGCTCCAAACTCGAATGCACCACCAGAGCCAAATAGAAGTTGAGCACCTAAAGGCAAGTATTTAGCTTGTTCTACTTCAGAATCTTCACCAAAAAAATCATCACCAAAAGCAGAAGACCCATAACCAACAAATACTCCAATAGATTGAGAGAATGCAGTTCCGCTAAGTAAAAATAGCGACAATAAAATTAAACTAAGTTTTTTCATTTTTAACTCCTTTGTTGTTTAAAAATTGCTATTTAATTAATAGCATTTTATTTGTTTTTGTATAACTACTTGCACTAATTCTATAAAAATAAATTCCACTTGATAAATTTGTTGCATTAAAATTAACCGAATGATATCCAGCAATCATTTTACTATTTACAAGTTCTGCAACTTCTTCTCCAAGACTGTTAAATACTTTTAGGCTCACATTTCCACTTGTTGGAATCGCAAATTCTATTACTGTACTAGGGTTGAACGGATTTGGATAGTTTTGAGATAACTTATACTCTAGTGGTAATTCACTTGTAACAGTAACTATTTCTGAATACTCAAATGAACCATCCGTATCAATTTGCTTTAAGCGATATGACAATTCACTTCCTAGTGGATTATCATCAACAAATGAATAATCTTTAACCGAATTACTATTTCCATGTCCATCAACAAATCCAATATTTTCCCAATTGTCAACTAAATCAGTTTTTCTTTCAACTTCAAACCCATAATTGTTTACTTCTGTTGCTGTTTGCCAAGAGAGAAGAACTTTATTTTCAGTTATTTGAGCAAAGAATGCTATAAGTTCGACTGGAAGAGGATCATTTGAATCGCCGACAGTAAAATTTGACCAACTTGAAATTGGATTCGTAGATTCAACAAAATATGATGTGCCTTCAAGCTGTTCTGGATTTGTTGGTATTACTTCCCATGAAGTTCCATTATAATGAAATATCGTTGGAGAACCTGTAAATGTACTTCTAGCTGAGAGTGGGTAATAAAGTCTTATCTTAGAGTCCCCAGTTGCGCTTATATCCCAATACCTTCCAACATTTGGTTTAGAGTTACTATTTGGTGGATTATCAAGATAAAACTGAGCTGTATAATTAACAGTTCCACTAGTTGAAGCAATAGCAAAAGCTTGTCCTGATGAGAAATTACCTGTAAACGAATCATCAACGTCATTAACTGTTACTGAGGAACTTGCAATATATTCTATAGCCCCAATATCAATAATTGGTTCACCCCCCGCCGGAACAGACGATGCAGGATCACCGCCATTGATACAAGAGGATAATGAAGATAATGTAAAATTATCACTAGCGGCATCAATAAAATTAGGACTACTTGAAAGTTCATTAGTAGAGACAACATTCACATTTGAACTACTATTTTCGTAAAAACAATTATAACTCACGTTAATACTCGAGAGCGTATAAATGGCTCTACCATCTCCAAATGAAAAACTATGATTTGCAAATATATTGTTTTTTACTATAGCTGAAGATTTTACACCGTATATAGCCTGTCCATATTCTGATGTATAACTAAAAAAACTAGAGTTTCTTAGTTTATTATTATAAAATACATTATTTGAGATTGTTAGAGACATACTATTTGCACTATAAGCATAAATTGCCCCACCACGAGGATTACCGCCCCCCGAACCTGTGGTGGCACCAAATACCATATTTTCTTTAAATATATTGTTTGAGATAGTTACATTAGATTCTTCAACACACATTCCTCCTCCGACAGCATTCGAAGTGTATGTACTGCGAGTTTTATAAGTTGGGCGAGTTGCACAAATATTATTTTTAATTAAATTTCCCAAAACGGTTCCTGAGGAAGAAGAGATATAAATTCCACCACCACAATTTCCGTTATACATATCATTTTCAGAATACGCTCCAGTAGTAGCATAATTTCCAGAAACAATGTTGTTAACAATAGATGGTGATGAATTAGATGTAACGGAAATTCCACCACCTAGCCCTTGATTCTCAACTGTAGTTCCGATATTTCCACTTAATAAATTGTTTTGTATTATTGGAGAACTACCCTGTATAAAAATTCCGCCCCCTAAAGCTGCTAATGGAAGATAAAGAGTTGTATTACAAGCCAAATTATCAGTTATCCAACAATTTTCAATTATTGGATCTGCACCTGCTTTAATAATAATTCCACCTCCCATCTGTCTATTAAGAGATAACACACTACCATCACCTCCTGTTATTTTAAATCCCCTAATTCTTGTAGAATTGGTAATAGCAGAATTATCAAAAGCGAAAACTCTACCACTTCTATTTGCATCAATAATACATTGACTGGAATCTGGTGTTGCTGTTTCCCAACTTGTTGCAGTACCATCGTCAGAGGTAATTCTTAGATTCTTACTTCCTAAATTAATTTGAGAAGCAATATTATAAGTAGCATATTTCACTAATATTACATCACCATTTGAGGCTATATTAATTGCCCCCTGGATAGATGTTTTAGCAGCAGCCCAAGAAGTTGCAGCACCATTATTACCAGCAGCAGAAACGTAATAAGTTGTAGCTAACAATTGTGATTGACTAAATACTAATGATATTAATAGCAAAACAAACATTAACATTTTATTAGTTATGGTGACTATTGCTTTTATAACACACATATTTTCCTCCTAAATAAATTCTATTTAATTAACATCATTTTATTTGTTTGCTCGAAATTACCAGCTGTAATTCTATAAAAATAAATACCGCTTGATAAACTGCTCGCATCAAAATTCACTGAATGGTAACCTGCAATCATTTCGTTATTTACCAATTCTGCAACTTCTTCTCCAATACAGTTAAAAACTTTGAGAGAAACATTTCCACTTGTTGGAATTGCAAATTCTATTACTGTGCTTGGGTTAAATGGATTTGGGTAGTTTTGAGAAAGTGAAAATTCATTTGGAAGGTCAAGATTATTATTTATTTCTTTTTCATCTTTCACATCTGTTAAACTTTGAATACTAATACTGCGAGAATTATTACCGTCCACTATACAATTATAAGTTGCGTTATCAGGTAGTAATCCATCGCCATAAATTATATAATAAGAAGATATTGCATTTTCAATATCTTCCCCATTACGTTGCCATTGATAATTAGTGCCATCTATCATTGATTGAAATTTGACTTGGCCCGTATAAATTAAAGAATCTGAAGGCATTGATATTACTTGGTCTTCAGTTCCATTTAGTTCAATTGATGAAATACTATTCCAACTTCCATTATTTGTTATATCACCAGTAATTGTAAAATTGTAATTATCAATTGTACCATTATTTGCAAAACTTCCATTTAGCTTACTATTAATTTCCCAAATACCATTATTAGTTATATTACCAACAATTGCTGAATCAATATTATCTCCGGTAACATTTCCATTATTGATTATATTTGCTTTTATTTTAACATCTCGATGAGTTAAGGATAGGATTCCATTTTCAATAATTTCACATTCACCCTGTAATTTTGTTTGATACCACAAAGATAATTTTTCAATTTTTGCATTTTCTACTAAGCCATATCTAAAATCTGAATTACTGCGAGTGGCAATTAAAGAGTTATTGGCTTCTAAAATAGTATTGGTCATCCCAAAATTAATTAGCTTCCCATTATTTGGTAAAATCATAGTTCCACCCAACATATCTATGTTAACGTCAGAGCTAAATACCAAATCTCCAATAACTTGCACGGTTGAATTAGCATCAAGTCCTTTGATTTCTATAACACCAACTGAGTCACTATAGTTAATGAATGTGTGTGAACCGTAGAATAACATTTTGTTGCCTAATAGTTCTCCATTATTTGTAATATTTCCATTTTTAACAAATCTGAGATCCAGCCCACTAGACTGACTTTGTACTATTCCATTGTTTATAAATTCACCTTCAATAAAAACATGAGCATAATTTCCCGAATTATGAGGTGCTGTAATTATAGTTCCATTATTAATAACATCTCCAGAAAAAGTTGTTGTCCAAATAGTTGAATCTTGGAATGCTCCATTAATATTCAAATATCCTTCTAAAATTGCATCTTTCACAGTAGTATGTTGTTTTCCAAAACTATCAAGTCCGCTAAAACCAATTGTACCGTGGATTCCCTTTCCTTTTATAATATTATTATTACACTCAATTATTCCGCCATCAATTAGACCACCATAATAAGCATCAATATCATTTAAGACTAGTGTATCAGGAGTTACATATCCACCAGGTAAAATTAATTTTGAACCTCCTAATAACCAATTTCCAGAAATATATGCAACGCTATCAACAATAACAGATGAAAAACTATTTTTGAATTGTGCCAATCCTGAATGCATTGTATTACCATTGTATGTTCGTAAGTGGTGGTCAGCACTTCCTTCGAATTTTGTTGTAGCTACTAAAAAGAGACCATCATTAATAATATTTCCATGAACAGTTAGGTCTAAATAATCACTACCGTGATTTGGGTCATCTCTTATTTCACCTTTATTAATAATGCTTCCGTAGATTGTGAAATTCTCACCACTATAGACTTTCCCATTTTCATTAATTGTTAAATCTCTACAATCGCCATAACCCCAAACTGTATGGTTAATAATAAGTGATGTGTTTGAATCTGGAATTGCAGTTGCATTCGGATCAGTTGACCATGTTAAAGCATCTCTCCAACTTCCATCCTTAACAGACTGAAACTGCCCTTGACTAATTGTTGTAAAAATAAATAATGCAAAAATAATTGTTAATAACTTTTTCATTTTTCCCTCCAGAGAAAATGTTAAAAATCATATTCCTATCTTAAAAGCAACATCTTTTTTGCTTGAATAAAATTGTCTGCTGTTATTCTATAAAAATAAATTCCGCTTGATAAATTAGAAGCGTCAAAATTAACTGAGTGGTACCCAGCAACCATTTCAGTATTTACAAGTTCTGCAACTTCTTCTCCAAGGCTGTTAAATACTTTTAAGCTCACATTTCCACTTGTTGGTAACGCAAATTCTATAACTGTACTTGGGTTAAATGGATTTGGATAGTTTTGAGAAAGAGAAAATTCAGTTGGAAGTTCTGTTTCATCTTCAACTCCTACAACTGCACTTACAGATTCTGAAAAACCACTTTCATTTCCGTTAAAATCTACAGCTGTAATTTTATAAACATATTCTCCGTCCAATACATCGCTATCAATAAATGTTGTATCAATTATAGTTGCTATTTTTTCATCTTCTTTATAAACGCAATAATAGTTAATATCTTTTTCGGAATTTCTATTCCATCTTAATTCTACAGAATATTCATTAACTTGGGAAATTACAGCTAGTCCTTCAGGAGCTTGAGGTGCCAAGTTATCAATTGAATAACCAGAATCGGGTTGTGAATTAAAGTAAACCAACGGATCTGTTGAATGAGCTGAGATATAAAACTTACTCCAATAAATTCCCATATTTGTTGAGTCTTTATAAGTGTGGGCTAGAAATGTGTAAACTGAATCTTGTGTTGCTGGAACTGACCCGAGACTCACCCATTCTTCTTCCATCCATTCGTAAACACCGTAGAGTTTAATATCACCTGTAGCATCCATTATATCTGCATCAAAGTTTACGTAAACCCATCCACCTTGGTCTTCTGGAACATCTACAATTGAATTAATTGCTAATGCACCAAGAGTAAAATCACCGGCAACAAAGCTAAACTCTTCTGAACGAACATTATTTATCCAGCCCTCATCATTTTGGTCAATGATAAAATAATATGTAGAACCAAAAGTTAAATTTTCAAGAAGTAGTGTATGTTCAGTTACTAATCCAGATGTTTCCTCTGCTTCTAATGGATAACCGCTTGAGGCATCACTCTCTACATAAAAGATAAACCCTGCGGCTGGCACAGTACTTTTCCACAATACCATTGTTGTAGTTGAATCTATATTTTTTATTACTACATCTGTGATTTCAAATGCATTTGGTAATTGATTTCCAACAAATATTTTTCTTGATAAATTTCCATCAACCACACAAACGTATTCGCCATAGCTAGGTGCTGATAAACCAGAATTAAACGTATATGTTTGAGAATTTGCCACAGAAATATCAACTCCATCTTTTTGCCATTGATAAGTTGTTCCAGTTAACATTGCATCTAATACTACTTTACCAGTCCAAGAAGAATCATTTGGAATTAAAATATTCTGGTCATCTGAACCATTTAGTTTTGTTTCTAAGTTTTCCCATGATCTTCCATCATGATGAATATTTCCAGTAATTTCTAAATATAAAGATCCACTTGAATAATGATTTCTAATAGAACCATAATTATTTATGTTTCCTTCGATAGTTACATGAGGGTAGCTATTGCTATAGGCAATAAGAGTACCATCTTTATTTATTTCAACATCTCCAGATAAGGTGGAGTTCGTTGAATTTGTAAGATATCGAATATTTGGATTATTTATTATTGTGTTATCTTCAACATGTGAAAAAGATATTTCCGAATTATTTGCTTCCACATAAATATTTCTTAATTTATTGTACCACATGAAGTCTGTATAGAATCCCCCATTCGATGGTAGAATCAATTTACCACCATTAAAGTTAACATCTACAGTGCGATCTTTAAATATTATATCACCAGAACTAATTGTCACTGTTGTGTTAGAGTCTACTGCTCCAAATGCTCCCAACGCGACAGAATCTAATGAGCTAAATTCACAATCTCCATAAAATTTCATTCCAGAAGCATCAATCTTACCATTATTAATAAAGTTACCGCTTAGCACGTTTATGTATAATTCATCTCCAATATTATTTTGCATACTGCCATTATTTGTAAAATTGCCCTCAATATAAACTCCTCGCATATCACTATACAATGTGCTAGTGCTATATATGTTTTCTATTACTCCAATTAAAATATTTTCACCCTCAAAAATAACACGAGAAGTTTCACCATAATGAGTTCCGCCAGTTCTGTAATACCCATCTAAGTTAGCATCTTTAATTTTTAGGTTATTTGCATCACCACGAATATCCCCAAGAGTGTTAACAGATTTTGTACGAATAGTATTTTCATTTGCAATAATTTCACCACCAACAATTTGTCCACCAACTAATTCTAGAGTATTTGGATAAGTAATTTCAGATGGTAAAACAATTTTTGATTTGTTTAAGTTTATGTAAGCTGAAAGAGATGCTAAACTATCAACAATAATATATCCCTCTGAATCTTCTATAATAATTCCAGATATATATATTGTACTATCATTGTAGGTTTGTAGATGATGAGGATTATCTCCCTTAAAACGAATTCCGTAATAATATGAACTAGTTGAACCAGCACCAACCCTAAATGAGCCATAATTAATAATGTTTCCATAACTGAAGATGTTTAGATACCCCCTACTAGCTGTTCGACTAAACTCACCATAGTTATAAAAATTGCCTTTAATAGTTAATCCCATTGCGTAATTAGGACTAAAAGTTCCATAATTGAAGAAGTCATTATGAACATGTATATCTCCACTTGTATATGCAGATTCATAGTTGGTCAGAACTCCATTAACATCAATAGTAAGGTCATAACAATGTGGATAATAATTTATATTAAATTGACTTCGCGCAGTAACTCTATGAGAAATAGTTACAGAAGAATTAGAATCAGGTAATGCAGTTGCATTTGGATCTGTTGACCAAGTTAATGGGTCATTCCAAGTACCATCTTTAACAGACTGAAACTGCCCATGGCTAATTGTTGTAAAAATAAATAACGTAAGAATAATTGCTAATAATTTTTTCATTTTTTCCTCCAAAGGAAAATGTTAAATATATTTTAAAGTTGTATTTTATTTTTAATGCAAATTAAAAACCAATAGTTGTAGAGAAAACAAACTCTACCTCCACGTTCCAGAAAGGTCTATTAGCAACACCTGCTGAATCTGTCGGTGCATCGAGAACTTTGAATGCAACATATCCGTCCGCTGCTTCAGCAATCCAGATATCTCCATTTTTTAGCGGCGAGTCACAAATATTTGGGTCCCACAATGTAGTATCCACAGAAACAACTTCTGTAAGATTACCTGTTCCCCATTTGTAAATATTATCATTTATCGAACGATACCAAATAGCGGTTCCCCAACCACTACCATCTCCATTTGGACACCAGGCAATTGTCTCGCCATCTTGATTTTCAACAGAAACTGTTTCAGTTGAAGCAATGCCCTCTGACCAATCAACTCCAAGATGAGTAATTACTAATACTTGTGTACCTTCGTCGGGTTCAACTGGGTTATCACATGAAATGAAAAGGGTAAGAAAAAATATAATTGAAGTAATAAATCTTAAAGATTTGCTCATACTGTCTCCATATATTTATAATTGTTTAGCTATATATTAAAATAAAATTATTTCTATTATTTAATTTATTATTGCACTATACAAGAACTAAAGCTTTAATGAGATAAACTGTCTCAAATAAAGGGATACCACTATCTAATCAGCAAAAATTATACCAGAAAAAATAGTAATAATTTACTTTATT
>JAQICK010000130.1 GCA_027858595.1 Melioribacteraceae bacterium | reverse complement strand
AAAAAGAATTTGTCATTTCGAACCCTTTTCTTGGGTGAGAAATCTCGTGAATAGTGGGAGATTTACCTTCGGTGAGCTTACGGTTCTCAATCGCTACAAAACAAGCTCATTTCGAAATGACATTGAAAATATACTGAGCAAATAAAATAGAATTATTTGCTGACATTATTAGAACTTAGCCAAACACACAAATTATTAGGTTCTTAAAAATGTCTTCCCCACCCCATGCACTTTAAAGAAAACAAAATAAACATTTTAATTACAAATAATTCTTCAAATAGTGAATGACTGTATGCGTGTTATTCTGTCTTAACGTAATGGATCAAATGATTTTTAGGTTGAGAAAAAGAAAATAAATATTTTAAAGGAAATCTTCTCTGAAAAAAGTAATATATAAAGATTTGAAATTCACAGTTTAACTGTATTGAAACACATCTTCTAATTTTACACCAAAAACTTCTGCCAGCCGAAATGCTAATTCTAAAGTTGGAGAATACTTACCAGCTTCAATAGCATTAATCGTTTGTCTCGATACACCTAATTTATTTGCTAAATCTTGTTGTGTCATTTCATCCGAATTGAATCGCAACTTTCTAATATTATTTTTCAAAGCACTCTTTTTCATTTAAATGCCCTTTTTATAATAAAATATTTGGGTAATACTTTGAACAATATGAGATAAAAACAGAGTAGAAAATAAAATATTAAAAAGAATAAATGGCTCAAAGATTTTATCGATAAAAAGAACTGCAATTATTAAAATATTTATAATACTCACAATACTAACAAAACCGTTACGATATGCCTTTGCTTCAATCAATGAATCTCTTTCATCATTTTCTATACCTGATGATTTTGTAATTAGTAGCAATATAACAACTAAAAAAATAACTGCAATTGTATATCCAACCGCTACATTAAAATAAATTGTAATAACATTTTGAGTACTACTAAAAGATTCGAAAGTTAAAAATAGGTAGTATGCAAAGAAAACAAGGGTTAATCCAAGCTCACATTTAGTGTATTTTTCTTTATTTAACTTCATATAGTAATTTCTCCATTGAATTATTTGTAAAAAAGACCTTACACAATGTATGATATTTTTTACTTGACGTCAAATATTCTTTACGTTTCTAATTTTAGAATTATCCGTTTGCCAACAAATGGGACTTGAGTCTCAATTGACTGTATGGACACAATTCTGTCTATATGTCATTTATCCCTTTCTAAAATTCAAATCCTTTAGTAAATTTGCTAATAATAATATAATAGTTTAATGAAAACAGAAGAGTTTCAAGAGAAATACGGCATTATTGGAAATTCCAAAAGAATAAAAGATTTGGTGGACATAATTCAGCAAATTGCTAGGTCTGATATTTCCATATTAATTACAGGTGAAAGCGGCGTTGGTAAAGAAGTTTTTGCTCGTACAATTCATGGAGCAAGTAATAGGTCGAAACAAAAATTAGTTAATCTCAATTGCGGTGCAATTCCAGAAGGTCTTATTGAATCTGAACTATTTGGCCACGAAAAAGGCTCATTTACTGGTGCATCAGATGTTCGTAAAGGATACTTTGAAATCGCAGATAAAGGAACACTTTTTCTAGATGAAATTGGTGAACTTCCTTATACAACTCAAGTAAAACTATTACGAGTTTTGGAAACAAAAGAATTTATGCGAATTGGAAGCGAACGTGTTACATCGGTTGATGTTCGTATAATTGCTGCAACAAACAAATCACTAGAACACGAAGTTGTGACAAAGCAATTTAGAAACGATTTGTTTTTCCGATTAAAGGCGGTTACATTAACTATACCACCACTAAGAGAAAGAGAAGAAGACATACTTCCATTTGCAAATCATTTTATTGAAAATTATTGTGAGAGAAATAATCTTCCTGAATTTGAATTTGACAAAAATGTTCCAGATTTATTAGTAAGCTATCAATGGCCAGGAAATGTTCGTGAATTAAAAAACACTATTGAATCTGCTCTTGCCCTTAATCGTGATGGAAAAATAACAGCAAACTCATTTGACTTGCTACTAAGTCCTCCAGCAGCATTTACAGAAAATAGAAATCTTCCAATTCATTTGAATAAACCATCTGATGCTCTCGATAGAGAAATGATATACAGAGCATTGATTGAAATTAAAAAAGATGTGGATGATTTAAAAGATATGGCTAGATTAAACCTTAACAATGTGCAAAACAGTGATTTCCAATTTGATGAAGTAATTCCGATAAATGAATTAGAAAAAAGAGCAATTGAAAATGCATTAATTCAAACAAAATGGAATAAAAAAACGACTGCTAAATTATTAAACATTAGCGAACGAACATTGTATAGGAAATTGAAAGAATATGAAATTAATTAATATTAAAAATATTATTGCAATTTTGATAGTTGCATTATTCTGGAGTTGCAGTTATTCTTTTACTGGCTCGTCAGTTCCGCCACACCTAACTACCATATCTATTCCAATAATTAAGGATAAAAGCGGCTCGGGTGAACCATATTTGAGTAACGATTTCACACAAGATTTAACTCAACAATTTGTTGATGATAACAGTCTGCAAGTTGTAAATTCGGTTAATTCCGATGCCGTACTTTCGATAACAGTAGTCTCTTTTGGTGAACGGACTGAAGTTGTTTCTGGTGATAATGAAAAAGCTACTGAGCGTAGAATAACAATTACCGTAAAAGCACTTTACAAAGATTTAGTCCTAAAGAAAACTATTTTTGATAAGCGTTTCTCCAATTATGCAACTTTTAATGCCTCAACAAACTCTATAGAGAACAGACAAGACGCTATTGTTAGAGCAATTGAGAATGTTAATTTGGATTTATTATTAGCTGTTGTCGCAGATTGGTAACTTCGACTTCGCTCATTTACCGTGTACTTTTCTATTTGAGATTTTATGATGAATAGTTTTCCTTTTGCAGAATTGATTCTCATATTATATACTATTTCACTATCAGTTCTATTATTATATTCTTCGCATGGTTTTATTATGCTGTACTATCAGCATAAATTTAGAAATAAATCATCCCGTCTTCTACAAAAAATTGATACTTCTAAAGTTGTAACTATTCAGCTTCCACTTTTTAATGAAATGTATGTGGCTGAAAGGCTTATCAATGCTGTGTGCAAATTAGATTACCCAAAAGAGAGCCTTGAAATACAAGTACTTGACGACTCAAGTGATGAAACAGTTAACATTGTTGCAAATATCGTAAAACAAAAAAGAGAGCAAGGATTTTTAATTAGTCACGTACAGAGGAAGAATAGAGTTGGATTCAAAGCAGGAGCACTAAAAGAAGGACTTGCAAAAGCAAAAGGAGAATTCATTGCAATCTTTGATGCTGATTTTATTCCACCATCTAATTTTCTAATAAACACTCTGTCACATTTTTATTCTAACAATATTGGAATGGTTCAAACACGCTGGGAACATTTGAATGAAAAACACTCATTTCTAACTCGTATCCAGGCGTTTGCTCTTAATGGCCATTTTGGAGTTGAGCAGAAAATCAGAAATGATGCTGGCTTTTTCATAAACTTCAATGGTACCGCTGGTGTTTGGAGAAAGGAATGTATTGTCGAATCTGGGAATTGGGGTTCGGATACTTTGACAGAAGACTTGGATTTAAGTTATCGTGCTCAATTAAAAGGATGGGAATTCGTTTTTCTAAAGGATATAACTACTCCTTCAGAATTGCCTACAGAAATTAGTTCTTTAAAAACTCAGCAATTTCGTTGGACAAAGGGTGCAATAGAAACTGCCATAAAACTACTTCCCTCCGTTTGGAAATCCAATCTAAGTTTAAAAGTAAAATTACAATCAACTTTTCATTTAACAAATAATCTTGTTTATCCCTTTGTTTTGGTAGTTGCTGTTTTAAACTTGCCAATATTATTCATTAAACAGAGTGGATACTACGACACATACTTTTATTATAGCTCGTTATTTATCTTTGCATTTATCAGTACTCTCTTGTTTTACATCATTGCTCAAAAGAGTATTTATACTAATTGGAGAAGAAAGATAATTATTTTTCCATTTTTTCTATCAACTACAATGGGACTTGCACTGAATAATACAAAGGCAGTATATGAAGGAATTACTAATAAAAAAAGTGAATTTATTAGAACTCCAAAGTTTGTGCAAGCACAAAGTTTTTTACAAAAAAACAGATATGCTTCAAAAAGCAATATCACTCTTTTGCATATAGCAGAACTAATTTTTACTATTTACAGTTTAATTGCCGTAGCATTTTCACTTTTTTATTTTCAGTTGGCAGCTCTTTCATTTAACTTTATGTTTTTCTTTGGATTTTTCTTAGTAACGGTGCTTTCATTAAAAGATGTTTTAACTAAAAATTAATTAAATTTGAATTATGAATATAGAAAACGAATATAAAGCAATTTTTGAATTAAACAACAGAACCCCTTTGTTTGCCAGAATAGCTCACGACTCTATGAAGAATGGTGATTTTGAAGAAGCAATTTTGATTCTCCAAAAAGGAATAGAATTATTTGAAAATTATCCTAAATCATATTTTTTGTTGGGGCAAGCCTTACAAAAAATTAATAGAGATGAAGAAGCCGATGAATTTTTTCAGAAAGGAAATTCTTTATTAAGTGATTCTTCGGCACTTGATTACTACTCAAGCTCTGGCTCTGATTTTATTGAAATAGAAACAGAAATCACTGAAAATATAGACGACACTGATTCTGATGAATTAGAGGAGCTAGCTGATAAATTAAAAGTTGCTAAAATTGAAATTAATTACGAAGACGTTTCCCCTACAATAGAGAGCAATGATGAAGAGTTTAAACCTCCAAAAGGATTAGTTTCTGAAACCCTAGCATCTATTTACTTTGATCAATCCAATTACAAAGAAGCGAAAGCAATTTATGATACCCTTGTTGAAATACAACCAGAAAGAGAAGATTATTTTAAAACTAAAATATTTGAAATTGAATCTCGCATGAAAACTCAAAAATCTGATATTTGAGAATATTTATTTCAATAGACATTACAATAGAAAATCATTTAAAGACTACCCTACTAAAACTTAGCAATCCATCTTTTATGAAGAACAATAGTTGTATAATTTAATCTACACTTATATACTTAATTATTCATTACTAAAAATTAATCTGTGTGTTTATTCAAGAATCGATATTATACTTAGGCATAGCATTTGTCTATCTGTTTACAAATATTAAAAATATGATTCAAATTTTTGTCTTTAATATCTAAGAATAAATTTAATTATCTTTTATACATTATATACAGAGAATAAAATGAAGCAGATATATTTAATAATACTAATAGCAACAATAAATGCTTTTGCACAGTCTTCAGATTTTAGGACCATTGAGAATAATGCATTTACAGTTGGAGAAAAATTAACTTTTAACGTGAAATATGGATTTGTCACTGCTGGCGAGGCTGTAATGGAAATTCCTAAAATTAAAAGAATTGCTGGACGTGAAGTTTACCATGTTACTTTCAAAGTGAATTCTCTTCCAAGCTTTGACGCTTTTTACAAAGTTCGTGATAGATATGAAACTTACATTGACGTAGAAGCTCTATTCCCTTGGAGATTTGAACAACATGTTCGAGAGGGCGGATTTAGTATGGATTTTGCTGCATTCTTCGATCACAGAAAAGGGATTGCAAAAACTAGCAAAGACTCATATGAAATCCCTCCAAATGTGAATGATATTGTTTCAACTTTCTATTATGCACGGACTTTAGATTATTCAAATCTTGATGTTGGAGATAAGTTTGAACTACACAATTTTTATAAAAAACAAGTATATCCATTAGATGTAATATACAAAGGAAAGGAGACCGTTGAAGTTGAAGCCGGCACATTCGATTGTATTATGGTTGAACCAGTAATTGTTGAAGGTGGATTATTTAAAACTGAAGGAAGAATAATAATCTGGCTAACAGATGATGATTTAAAAATTCCTGTAAAAGTAAAAACTAAAATACTAATTGGCTCTATTGATGCTGAACTTAGTGAATATGAAGGTTTGTTGAAAAATTAATTATCTAAACTTTCTTTTACCATCTTTATAAAGAAACTATCTTCAAAATATTTATAAATATTTTTACCAGGACAAACAGTCATCTCTGAATAATCTTTATGAGTTTTAATATCTGAAAGTGAAACATCAAACTCTTTAGCGAGATAGGCCGAAAGAGAAACCACAGCATTTAATTGATTTTCGCTAAATTCTTGAACCTCATAATTTCCCATCACTTCTATCGACACATGGCCAGTCGGATCATACTCTATATTTGTATCGCCAGGATAGTTAACAGGTAAAGCTTCATAAATATTTCCGTCTAAATCTATCATAAAATGATATGGCATATCAATCCAATTTTTTTCAGCTCTACTCCACTTTTGCAAAGTTTTCATTAACTCAACAGGGTCTTTACCTTTTGTAAATTCTACACCACCATGATGAATAGTGATTTTTTTAATTTCTGCTTCTTCCTTCGCTTTTTCTAATGGTAGCCAACCCCAGTCAGCACGCTTAATAATTTCTAATTCTTCTGGATACGTTAATTCCATAACATCAAAATCTTGACCAACCATTTTGTAGGAGACCACAAGAAAAAATACTGCCAAAAGGAAAAATATTTTTTTCATTTATTACTCTCAAATAATTTAGCGAGTGCTAAGATAGGAAATTTTCATCTGTGAGTAAGTATTAAAATCAATATTGAAAAAAACGAAATCCATCAAATGTTTTTTTGTAGCTATTCTATTTAAACAACATTTTTCGTATTCCCTAATTCTGCTCATTCAAAATAATTGCCAAATATTTTTTTATCAATTATGTTTTTTCTATTTTAGTACTAGATACTCTTTTTAGATTAAAATATTTAGTATTCATATTCGTAAATTGCTTAAAGCAAGTAATTAAGGTAAGGTTATAATGAGTCAGAAAAAGATGAATGAATTAGACCAACTCCGTGAAGTAGCAAAACTTGGCGGTGGTGAAAAACGTATTAAAAGTCAGCATGCCAAAGGAAAGTTAACAGCTCGTGAAAGGGTTACACTACTTGTTGATGAAGGAAGTTTTGATGAGATAGATATGTTTGTAAAACACAGATCATCAGACTTTGGTTTAGAAAAGCAAAAGTATCTCGGAGATGGCGTTATTACTGGCTTTGCTCGAATTAATGATAGGCCAATTGCAATATTTAGCCAAGACTTTACTGTCTTTGGTGGCTCACTTTCAGAAGCTCATGCTGAGAAAATAAATAAAATTATGGATATGGCTCTAAAGATTGGTGTTCCAGTTATTGGGTTAAATGATTCAGGCGGTGCTCGAATTCAGGAAGGAGTTGTAAGTCTAGGCGGATATGCAGATTTGTTTTTGAAAAACACTTTAGCTTCAGGAACAATACCACAAATCTCAGCTATACTTGGTCCATGTGCTGGAGGAGCTGTTTATTCTCCCGCTATTACTGACTTTATCTTTATGGTAAATAACACAAGCCATATGTTTGTTACAGGACCAAATGTTGTAAAAACGGTTACACACGAAGAAGTTACTTTCGATGAACTTGGTGGAGCAGAGACACACTCAACAAAAAGCGGTGTTGCCCATTTTGCTTTTGAAAGTGAAATTGAAGTTTTACAAAACATCCGTAAACTTGTTGACTATATTCCACTTAATTGGAAAGATAAACCACAAGAAAAAGATTTCGATTTTTCACAAAATTTAAGTATTCCATCATTGGATACAATCATTCCAGATAATCCGAACAAACCTTACGATATGAATGAAGTAGTGAATCTTCTTTTAGACGGTGGTGAATTTTTAGAAGTTCATAAAAATTATGCGGAAAATATTATTGTTGGATTTGGTAGAATTGGTGGAATGTCAATAGGCATTGTAGCTAATCAACCCGCGGTCTTAGCAGGTGTATTGGACATCAACGCATCTGTAAAAGGTGCGAGATTTATACGCTTCTGTGATGCATTCAATATTCCACTAGTTGTTCTCGAAGACGTTCCTGGATTCTTGCCTGGAACAGAACAAGAATGGGGCGGAATTATTAAACATGGTGCAAAATTACTTTTTGCGTTCAGCGAAGCTACTGTTCCAAAAATTACAGTTATTACTCGCAAAGCCTACGGTGGAGCTTACGATGTTATGAACTCCAAGCACATAAGAGCAGATTTCAATTTTGCATGGCCCTCTGCAGAAATTGCTGTTATGGGACCCAAAGGTGCTGTTGAAATTATATTCAAAAAAGAAATTGATAGTGCAGAAGACACTGAGGCAAAGTTGGAAGAAAAAATTTCTGAGTTCACCGAGAAGTTTGCAAATCCATATATTGCTGCGGAGCGTGGATACGTTGATGATATTATTAAACCAAGTGAAACAAAATTAAAATTAATAAATGCTTTACAACTTTTAAAAACGAAAGTTGATAGTAATCCAAATAAAAAACATTGTAATATACCGTTGTGATAAAAATAATATCTTTATTTTTTACAACTTGTCATTCCCGCGTGTTTTAAGTTGGAATAACATTTGTATAGCGGAAAAAACTAAAAAGTGTAAACTATGATTAAAAAAATTCTAATTGCCAACCGCGGCGAAATTGCTGTGAGAGTTGCAAAAGCGTGTCGTGAAATGGGCATCACTTCTGTTGCTGTTTATTCCGATGCTGACAAAAGCTCGTTACACGTAAGAGTTGTTGACGAAGCATACCACATTGGCTCATCCGTTGCTTCAGAATCCTATTTAGATGGAGATAAAATTCTTGCACTTGCAAAAAAGATTAGTGCTGATGCTATTCATCCTGGATACGGATTTCTTTCCGAAAATTCTCAATTCATTAAAAAGTGTGAAGAAGCAAATATTATTTTCATTGGTCCTTCTTCAGAATCAGTTGAAATGATGGGAAATAAAACCAGAGCAAGAACACTAATGAAGCAAAACAATGTCCCTATTGTTCCTGGCACTACTGAAGGTATAAAATCTTACGAAGACGCAGAAGCAATTTCTCTCGAAATAGGTTTACCAGTAATGTTAAAAGCTGCATCCGGTGGTGGTGGAAAAGGAATGCGCAAAATTGAAAAAATTGAAGAATTGAAATCAGCAATAAGTGCAGCTCAAAATGAAGCAAAAAAATCTTTTGGAGATGACACCGTTTACATTGAAAAATTTGTAGAAAATCCAAAACACATTGAAGTTCAAATTCTCGCTGATAAGCACGGTAACTATATCCATTTATTTGAGCGAGATTGCTCCGTCCAACGCCGACATCAAAAAGTTGTGGAAGAAGCTCCAGCCCCTACTCTAACTTATGAATTAAGAGCCAAAGTAACTAAAGCTGCAATTGATGCTGCGAAAGCTAGCAACTATTATAATGCTGGGACAATTGAATTTCTTTTTGATCAGAAAGAGAGTTTTTATTTTTTAGAAATGAATACACGTCTTCAAGTTGAGCATCCAGTAACAGAAGTTATAACTGGTGTGGATTTAGTAAAAGAACAAATTAAAATTGCACAAGGTGATAAACTTACTATCAAGCAAGAAGATCTAAAAATACTCGGACACGCAATTGAGTGCAGAATTTACGCCGAAGATGTTGATGCTAACTTTGCACCTTCTACTGGAAAAATAAAACATCATCGTCTTCCTTCTGGACCTGGGATTAGAGTCGATAGAGGAATTGACATCCACTCGGATGCTTCTATTTACTACGACCCAATGTTATCAAAGGTAATTACATCAGGTAGTAATAGAGAAGAAGCCCTTGCAAGAATGACTAGGGCATTAGGCGAATATCAAATTGCTGGTGTAACTACTAATATTTATTCCTTCCAATGGATTTTAAATCATCCCCTATTTGTAGATGGACATTTTGACATCACCTTTTTGGATAACAAGTTTATCAATCTTCTTCCAGGAAAATGGAAGAAAGATTTGGATAAGAAATATGAGAACGTTGCAGCTATACTCTCGGCAATATTAAAGGAAAAAGATTCTAAAACAAAAGCGTTTAAGAGAGAATGTAAACCAGAGAATCAATGGGGAAAAGATAATTATGAGTGATTATACAGTTTCAATAAATGACAACAAACATTTACTGAAAATTTTAAGCAACGGTAAAGTTGAGTTGAATGGTGATAATTATGAAGTTGAACTTTCTCAATTATCTAACTTCTCTTATCTGTTAAAAGTTAACGACAATGTTTATCAAGTAACTTCTGAAAAGTTGAATGGGCATGATTACAATTTCGCAATCGATGGATATTCGTACAACACAACTGTTAGAACAAATCTGGAAGAAAAGGCGAATGAATACCTGCAGAATAAAGCTAAAGAGAGCGGAACTGAAATAATTAAATCTCCAATGCCTGGCTTAATTGTCAAAATATTAAAACAAGTAGGTGATAGCGTTGAAATTGGAGAGCCAATTATTTTGCTTGAAGCTATGAAAATGGAAAACGAAATTAGAGCTTCAGCTTCTGGTATAATTAAATCTATCAGCACAAAAGAAAATAATTCAGTCGAGAAAGGTGAAATTCTTTTGGAGATTGGATAACAATCCTAATCAAAGATGAAACATTCACAAGGATTATACTCACACCATAGGATTATTATAAAATGAATGTTACATATGGCCTTATGAATAATTATAACATATGAAAAAAATATTATTTTATAGCTTCCTAATTATTTTTCCAACACTCGTGTTTTCACAGAATCTTTCTGAGAATACTGCAAAGCTGTTTATCCAATCCTTAATTAGTGATTCCAATAATTTACAAGACTTTGTTGATACTACCGAAATACGTCTCTCAAGAAGATTGGACATCTCATACTCTGATTCTAAAAATAAGTTTCTTATTTCCAATGATTTAGAATATTTAAT
>JAQICK010000310.1 GCA_027858595.1 Melioribacteraceae bacterium | reverse complement strand
GCATCATTACTTACACGTACACTTTTTCAAGTAGGAACTGGATCGGCTTTACTTGCATTTCCAAAATCAATTAGAAATTTAATTTCAAATAAAATTGGTGAGGCTGTTTTTGCCTCCTACACTGACGAAGATAGAGAGTATTTATCTCATTCAAATATTGCAGAAATAAAATCTGAGTTAGAGTGGGCAGAAGTAATTGCTATTGGATGTGGTCTTGGTAGGGAAGAGGCAACACATGAAGCTGTTTCATCAATAATTAAGAAATACAAAAATAAAAAAATGGTTATCGATGCCGATGCAATTTTTGCATTGGGTGAAATTGGGTATTCTAAATTTGATTTAAAAAATCAAGTACTCACTCCGCATTATGCGGAGTTTGCTCATCTTTTAGGTATTACAACAACCGAGTTACAGGCCAATCTATTAAACTTTGGAAAAGAATTTGCTCAGAAAACAAAATCTATATTAGTTTTAAAAGGAGCTCCAACAATTATATTTTTACCAAACGGAGATGCATTAATTAATTCTACTGGAAATTCTGGAATGGCAAAATTTGGATCTGGAGATGTTTTAACCGGAGTAATTTCTGGGTTAATTGCAGCATCAAATAATATAGAAAACTCTGTAATTGCAGGGGTTTATTTACATTCACTTTCTGCAGATTTGTTGCTAGAACAAGAAACAGAATTTGGAATAACAGCAACTAAAATAGAGGAAAACTTACCGCATGCGATTCGTTTCTTACGGAATTCAATTATATAATTTTTTTCTATCTAACAAAAAAATATTTCTCTATCTTCCTCTAGGATTATACTGGATATTGATTTTTGTTTTAACAAGTATTCCCGGAAGTTCAATTCCTAAAGTTTTAGGAGGTGTAGATAAAATAAAGCACTTTGGTGCATACTTTGTATTAGCTTTTTTATTAAACTTTGCACTTCAAATCCAGAATAGGTATCCGCTTATATCCAAAAAGTCTATTCTTTTTACATTTTTAATTACTCTTTTTTATGGTCTATTTGATGAAGTTCATCAAATATTTATTCCTGGTAGATATTTTGACTTGTGGGATTTACTTGCAGACGTTGTTGGAAGTGTGGTTGGAATATTTTTAGTAAAAATAATTATTAGTAATTATAAAAATGAGAATAACTTATAGGAACTTTCTTATTTAGAATATGTAAAATGCTGGTAACTAAGTTGACAATACAATAATCATTATTTAACTTTCAATTCAAAATTTGTGAAATTAGGAGGTAGTTGTGGCTCTAAAGAAAAATCCCAAAGCTGACTTAAAACGTTAGTATCAAAGGTATTGGGAAATTAGTTTTATTATCTCATTAACTTTGTTAATTGTTGCTTTTAAGTTTTTCCCAGAATTCAATCAAGATATTATTGAAATAGATGCTCCTCAAGAACTAATAATGACTGAGGATGTTGAAGCTACAAAGCAAGAAACTGCACCTCCACCTCCACCTAAACCTCCTATTCCTATAGAAGCACCGACTGATGATGTTCTAGAAGATGTTGAAATTGAAGCAACTGATTTGGATGTTGATGAGGTGATTGCTGCTCCACCTCCACCAAAAGTAGAGGAAGAAGAATCAGAACCAGTTTTCTTTGTTGCTGTTCAGCAAATGCCAGAACCAATTGGAGGTATTGCCGCAATACAAAAGAAAATTGTTTATCCCGAAATTGCAAAACGTGCTGGAGTTCAGGGTAGAGTTTATGTTAAAGCCTATGTTGATGAAGTAGGTAAAGTAACTAAGGTTGAACTAATTCGTGGAATTGGTGCTGGTTGTGATGAAGCAGCTATGGAAGCTGTAAATAGCGTTATGTTTTCTCCTGGAAAACAGCGTGGTAAACCTGTTAAGGTTCAGGTTACTGTACCGGTTCTCTTCAAATTGCAATAAAAATTTTAAGGCGTCTAATTAGACGCCTTTTTTATTTCCACCCAAATAATTATAATTTCCATTCTACTGGAACAAAATTTTCACTTCTTTGTTCAATCCCTAAAGCTATTTCAAATAATCATTTCATTTCAAAAAAAGTGAGGTTATCATGGCTTTAAGAAAAAACTCTAAATACGATATTAAGCGAAAATATTTTCGTGTGTTACAAATCAGTTTTGTAATTTCAATTTCAATTTTAATATTAGCATTTAAATTTTTTCCAAATTATGAAAATACAACTTCAGATTCAAATCCTCCGCAAGTTTTCAGCGATTCAGGGTAAAGACAAATATATAAATTG
>JAQICK010000317.1 GCA_027858595.1 Melioribacteraceae bacterium | reverse complement strand
GGAAGCTAAAAATATATAAAATATTCTTAAGTTGAAATAAATAGAAGTTTAAATAGAAAATAGGATTTTGAGTATATACCCAAAATCCTTTTAAGAATTGTGTTTCAATAAAAATGATGTTTTTACGAAACTAAATACTACCTCTAATTACATTGCATCAATAATTGCATTTAGAGTTGCACTAGGTCTCATTGCTTTTTCTGTAAGCTCATCATTCAACAAATAATATCCACCAAGATCTACAGGGCTACCTTGTTCAGAAATTAGCTCATCAACAATTTTAGCTTCATTCTCTTTTAGCTCTTTTGCTACTTTAGAAAATCGAGTTTGCAGTTCAGCATCTTTGGTCTGTGCAGCAAGAGCATCTGCCCAATACATTGCTAGGTAATATGAACTTCCTCTATTGTCAATTTCACCAACTTTACGCGAAGGCATTCTTCCATTTTCTAAATATGTTCCAACAGCAGTATCCAAAGTTTCTGCAAGAAGAGTAGCTTTAATATTGCCAGACTTTTCTGCTATCATTTCAAGGGATGGAACTATTGCACAATACTCACCAAGTGAATCCCATCTGAGATGACCTTCTTTGATTAACTGTTCTATATGTTTTGGAGCAGAACCACCGGCACCAGTTTCAAACAACCCACCACCATTTAATAAAGGAACAATTGAAAGCATTCTTGCACTTGTGCCTAATTCAAGAATTGGAAAAAGATCTGTGAGGTAATCACGTAATACATTTCCAGTTACAGAAATTGTATCTAATCCTTTACGAACTCTTTCAAGTGTAAATTTCATTGCTTCTACTGGTTCCATAATTCTAATATCAAGATCACTTGTGTTATATTCTGGTAGATAGATATTTACTTTTTTGATAATTTCAGAATCATGTCCTCTATTTTCATCCAACCAGAAAATTGTTGGCGAGCCAGATGCTTTTGCTCTATTTACTGCAAGCTTAACCCAATCTTTAATTGGTTCATCTTTCGCTTGGCTCATTCTGAAAATATCGCCAGTTTCAACGATTTGCTTAAGAATTGTTACACCATCAGAATCAATTACACTTATTTTACCATTGGATGCAGCTTCAAAAGTGTTGTCGTGTGAACCATATTCTTCAGCTTTTTGCGCCATCAATCCAACATTTGCAACATTACCCATAGTTGATGGATCGAACTGTCCTTTAGATTTTGCATCTTCCATAATTTCTTTATAGATAGTAGCATAACATCTATCTGGAACCATAGCGATAACATCTTGCAGTTCGTCATCGTTGTTCCACATTTTTCCACCATCGCGAACTACGTTTGGCATTGAAGCATCAACAATTACATCGTTAGGAACATGTAAATTTGTTTTTCCTTTTCTAGAATCTACCATAGCAAGTGCAGGTTGAGTTTCGTAAACTTTTGCAATATCTGTTTCAATTTCTGATTTTTTATCTGCAGGAAGTCTATCTAATTTTTCAATAACATCAGCAAGACCATTATTAACATTGGCTCCAATTTCTATAAGAGTGTCGGCGTGTTTATCTAAAGCGTCTTTGAAATAAACTGAAACAGCATGACCAAACATAATTGGATCAGAAATTTTCATCATTGTTGCTTTTAAATGTAGCGAAAGTAAAACGCCATCTTTTTTTGCTTCTTCAATTTGTTCAGCGTAAAATTTTCGAAGTGCGGCTACATTCATAACAGAAGTATCTATTACTTCGCCTTCTAATAATGATAGTTTTTCTTTAAGAATTGTTTTTTCACCGTTATTGTTTTCAAATTCAATTCTTACATCGCGAGCTTTTTCCATTGTCGCTGATTTTTCGCTTTCGTAAAAATCTTTTTCGTTCATATGTGCAACACGTGCTTTTGAACCAGATTCTGGCCAAGGTTTCATCATTTTATGATGAAATTTTTGAGCAAACTTCTTAACTGAAGTTGCTGCTCTACGGTCAGCATTTCCTTCGCGAAGAACTGGATTTACAGCAGAACCAAGTGCTTTTGCAAAACGTGATTGAAGTACTTTTTCCTCATCATTTTTTGGTTCTTCTGGATAATTTGGAATGTCGTATCCTTTGCCTTGAAGTTCTGTAATTGCTGCTTGAAGCTGAGGAATTGATGCACTGACATTAGGTAATTTAATAATATTTCCCTCTGGTGATTTTGCAATTTCACCCAATTGTGCTAGAAAATCTGGAATTTTCTGATCGTCGTTAAGTCTTTCAGGAAAAAGTGAAATAATTCTACCAGCTAAAGAAATGTCTCTTGTTTCAACATTAATACCTGTGCCTTTTGTAAACGCTTGCACTATTGGAAGCAAACAATAAGTTGCTAAAGCAGGTGCCTCGTCAATTTTTGTCCAGATAATTTTATAATCTGTCATTACGATACCTTTATTTTATTTAATAATTATATTCATTGATGCAATTTAATGAAACTTGAGATACATTACATTCTAAATTATTATCAATGCAAAAAAAGACAACTCATTGAGTCGTCTCTATTTTTTTTCTCTTACTTCTAACTTCTACCCTCTTACGTTTTCAATACTCAAACTCACTTCCACCAATAAACTCGCGCAAAACAGAATCTTTTGGAACTGCCGAATTGTCCTCTATTGGTCTAATTCCTTTTAGCATTTTATAAGTTCGTTCGGCTCTTACAAATGCATCTTCTTTTAATGGATTATCTTTAAACATTTTAACCCATTCACCAAATTTATCAAAGAGAAGTGAGCGATATAATGATAGTTCGTATGGCATTCCGCTGCTAATTATAAAATCGGCATTATTACTATATGGAATTATGTGTCGCAATTCACTTGCTCTAACATAATGCCAATGCTCAAGTGTTTGCTGTGGGTCGTAAGCACGTTGAACAGAATCGCGAAGCATTCTACGCATTAATCTAATATCAGTCCACTGAACAAATTTGTTATCAGCATCTTTAATTTGAACAAGTGGTTCGAGGTATAACTTAAATTTAACTTCCTCGTCAATGCCTTCACTAAACTGAGGGTAAAGTCCGTGAAGACTATCGATAAGAATTATTTCATTATCTTTTATTTGAACTGGAGTTTGGTTTAATGTCCGTAATCCTTTTTTGAAATCGTAATGTGGAATTAAAACCTCCTCACCAGCACCAAGTTTTTTAAGATGATCATTTATTAATGGTAAATCTAATGCTTGTGGAGTTTCAAAATCGTAATCGCCAAATTCATCTTTTGGATGTAATTCTAAATCGAAGAAATAATGATCTACATTAAGAGTAACAAAACTTAAACCTTTTTGTTTTAATCTTTGCTCAATCTTTATAGTTGTGGTTGTTTTACCCGATGATGATGGACCACTAATAAAAACCATTTTTAATTTATCGGCTCGTTGCAAAATTAATTCTGCTGCTATATCAACATCATTTTCATATCGTGCTTCCGATACTTTTACTACATCGGCAAAATTTCCATTATCAATTTCTTTGTTAATTTTTTCAAAAGTGTTTAAATCCTTTTCAACAGTCCAATCGTAAACATGCCAAATTTTTTCCCAAGGAATTTTAACTGCAGTTCGGCTTCCCTGGTCTGCATTCGATTCTCTATTTTCTTTTCGCTCCTGTCTGTATAAAATATATTCTTTTGCAACAGTAGCATGTCCATTTTCGATTAACACTTTTTCTACAACATCTTGCACTTCTTCTATGTTTGGCTTAAAACCTTCTTGCACTCTATTTTCCATCTCAACAACAACCTTATCGGCAAGGTCTTTGGCTGTCTCTTTATCTCTACCGCCAACAGATACTGCGGATCTATAAATTGCGTTCATTATTCTTTCGGGATTAAAGGGAACAATGTTGCCATTACGTTTTATTACTTCTTTAATTTTACTCATTTTATTACCTTATTTATTTCTCAAATTCTTTCTTAATGCCTCTTGCTTTTCACCATTCCCTTCTTACATCAAAACATTTTGGATATTTCAGATTTATCTTTGCACTTATTTAACGCAAGCATTAGTTTAATTCTAGCTTTCTGACCATTTAAATAATCTGTAAAAATCACTCCTAATTCTTTAAGCCATTTTCCTGCACCAGGGTAACTGTAGATATCTAAAGTCTCGCCAGTGGGACACCGTGAAACTAAAACTACTGGTATTCCCTTTTCAACTGCGTATTTAATTCCCTCAAAAGCTGCAGGCGGAACATTGCCAACTCCAAGAGCTTCAACAACAATTCCCGCAACACCGCTATCAGCCGAAAACTTAAAAAACTTATCCGATATTCCAGTATAAACTTTTATTAAATCAACATTAGAAACAACTCCTTCGGTTTCAATTGTTTCTAGTTTTTTGGGCAATCGATTAAAAACTACTTTCTGGTTTTCAACAAAACCGATTGAACCAAAATCCATGCTTTGAAATGTCTCCATATCTTCTGTATGAGTTTTGGTTACTTCACTCGCAGCATTAATTTCTCCGTTTAGACAAACTAGAACTCCCATATCACGGCTGTTATCATTATTACAAATTGTAATTGCATCAAGCAAATTTTTGGGTCCGTCCCAATCTGGCTCGGAGCTTGTTCGCATCGCACCAATTACTACAATTGGTTTTGGAGTATTAATTGTTAAATCTAAAAAATAAGCTGTCTCCTCTAGAGTGTCGGTTCCGTGTGTTACAATTATTCCATCAATATCGTCAGATGTAGCATACTCATTAATTTTGTTCGAAAGCTGTAACATTAACTCCGGTGTCATGTGTGGACCTGGATACATTCCGAACTCGAACAAAGAAATATTTGCCCCAACTCCTGCCTCAGGAATCATTTCAAGAAGTTCGTTTCCGTGAAAATGTGGAATTGCTCCGCCAGTAACTTTATCAATTTTCATTGAAAAAGTTCCGCCTGTAAAAACGATAATTATGTTCTTCATTTTAACTCTTATACGATTTATAAAATAACTCTAAAACTTGCATAAAATGGACTATTAAATTATCACAATTAGAGTTAAATAGTAACCTAAAAATTTAATTTGTTATGCAGGAATAAGTTAGAACTTTTTTTGAATTATTATTTGGAGAAGTAGAAAAAATAGACTAATTTCACATAGAATTAGTGAACGCTTAGCCATGTTGATAACTTGTTAACAACTCATTTTTGTGAAACGTTTCACACTTCAAAAAAATCAAAAAATAGTTCAAAAAAAATTGTGTTTGATTATTGTGTTTTAACAACATCTTGTAATTGATTGTTTTATAGGATGTTATAAAATTCTTTTAATGTTGATAAGTTGTTGAGAGGGAAGTATTTGTTTTCCCCTAACAATAAAAAATAGCTAAAAATGAATCTTTTAAAAAATTGCTAAATGTGGATAAGTAAAATTGGACGTTAGTGTAAAAGAAAATTATGTGAAATCAGATTCAAAAGAAATCTGGAAAAAATGTTTATCGCTTATAAAAGAAAATGTGCCTGCGTTAACATATAGTACCTGGTTTCTTCCTATAAAACCAATTAGCTATACCGACAACATTTTAAAAATAGAAGTTCCAAACGATTTCTTTATAGAATGGATTGAAGAACATTACAATACTATCATTAATAATGTTGTGCGTCAAATTTTAGAAACTGATGGGAAACTGCATTACGTTCTACGTGATGAAAAGGAAGCAAACTTAGAAGCATTTAATATACTTGAAGATAAACCCCCAAAAATTATTTCCCTTATTGAAGAAGCCAATGCAATTGTTAGCAATGGTGAGCCTGAATTTGAAAGTTACTTAATTCCTAGATTTAAATTTGATAACTTTATTAAGGGCGAAGGTAATCAATTAGCTAGAGCCGCTGCAATTGCAATTAGTGAAAATACTGGAGAAACATCTTTTAATCCATTCTTTATTTATGGTGGCGTTGGTCTTGGTAAAACTCATCTTATTCAGGCTATTGGAAATAGAATAAAAGAGAAAGACCCAACTAAAAAAGTTGTTTATTTATCATCTGAACAATTTACAATTGAATTTATTGATGCCATTCAGAGTGGAAACGCAAATGAGTTCTCAAGTTTCTATAAAAATATGGACACATTAATTATTGATGATATTCAATTTTTAATTGGAAAAGAAAAAACCCAGGATTACTTTTTTCATATTTTTAATACTCTTCACCAAGCAGGTAAGCAAATTATTCTTTCATCCGATAAGGCACCAAAGGATTTAAAAGGGTTAAACGAACGTTTGGTATCAAGATTTCAGATGGGATTAACCGCAGATATTCAAGCACCCGATTTTGAAACACGAATTGCAATTTTGAAAAACAAAGCAGAAAACTACGGTATCACTATTCCAAACGATATCCTAGAATATATGGCTTATAATATCACATCCAATATTAGAGAATTGGAAGGCTCGTTAATTAAGATACTTGCAAGTGCTTCTCTAAATTCACAAGAAATTGATATGAAACTTGCAAGAAAAGCTGTTAGCGAAATTGCTACCGGGCGACAAGTGAATATTTCAATTGATTATATCACACAAATAGTTTGCAACTATTTTGAAGTTGATGAAAATAAAGTGCGAGAAAAAAATAGAAAAAAAGAAGTAGTTCTAGCACGTCAAGTTGCAATGTTCCTTTCCAAAAAGCTTACAAAATCATCGCTTAAAACTATAGGTTTACATTTTGGCGGAAGAGATCATTCTACTGTAATTCATGCGTGCAATGGCATTGAGCAACTTCTTTCTGACGATTCATCAACCAAAGGAATAGTTGAATCTTTACGTAACAAGATTGAACTTGGTGTTTCGTAGCACAAAAAAATGTGTTGAATTTAATACTATCTTTCACAATATTTAAGACTTAGCCATTTCAAAATATTAAAGATTAGAATGTCTGTTCCTGACAAGCCTGCAAATAAATTACTAGATCAAATTAAAGAGCTAAAGAAAAAATTATCTTTCATGGAAGTAATGCGTGGAGAGAAATTTGACTCAAACGAACTTGATTTAATTAAACTAAAACTTGAATTAGAAAAATCAAGAAGAGCCTCTAGCATCATTGAAATTAGGCATAACCTAATCTACTCGCAACCATACCTTGGAATTGTTTACTTTGACGATGAAAGAACTGTTGTTGATTGTAATGATAAGTTTTCAGAAATCGTTGGGTATAGCAAAGATTTATTAGTTGGACATAATATCTTTAATGTTTTTGAGGACAAAGAAATATTGCTTTCAATTCAAAAATCCATCACTGAATTATCATCAAAGTTTGAGGGGAAATATCTTAGTCCAGATAAAAAAACTAGTTTGTTTATAAG
>JAQICK010000022.1 GCA_027858595.1 Melioribacteraceae bacterium | reverse complement strand
ATGTTAGAGGAAACATGATTAAAGATTTATCAGATGATGTTGCATTAATTTGTTATTCTAATATTAGTTTATATTATATTAATATTGAGGGGACACCAGTAATTTCTAAAGCTTATCATTCTCATCCAAGAGAATCAGTTTATTACTCCAATACGGAAGGGGATGGGTCCGATATTAGAAGTGATAAATTTCTTCAAACGTTACCTTCGTCTCAAAAAATATTCATATATAGTTATTCGGGGCAGAGAAGTGCTTATTTAACAGCTTATCTCCGAATGCTGGGATACGAAGCGAAATCGATTGTCTTTGGTGCATGCAATCTTCTTCACTCTTCAATGCTAGAAAATCCGGAAACAGCTGAATTCGCTTTTACACAATCACTAATTATGGATTTTGAATTTGAGCAAAATTCATTTAAATAATAAGTTGTAATAAAAAATAATGTTAAACCTTACTTTGTGGAAACTAATTTTAGTCCCACAATAGACATAACTAGAATTGAAATAAAAAACATTCTCCAAAATCCGGCAGCTTCTTGGAAAAAGAAAATTCCAATTAGAACTGTTCCCACCGCTCCAATACCAGTCCAAACAGCATAAGCGGTCCCCATTGGAATTGTTTCAACAGCCTTTGTTAACAACCAGAAGCTAAGAATTGAAAAAAAGAAAAATCCAATTGAGGGATAAAGTTTTGAAAAATTTTCGGAAAGTTTGAGCATGGAAGTAAACCCTACCTCAAAAAGACCAGCTAATAATAAATAAATCCAACCCATAAAATCAACTATATATAAAATGGTTGTTAAAAATCTTCACGTATTTCTTGCTTTTTATCAACACCATTTATTTCTTGAATCTTATTTTTTTCCTTTAGCATTTTAACAACAATCTGAGGAACAAAATCTTTAACATCGCCATGAAATACCGCTAAGTTTCTGATAATGGTTGAATTCAAATATGTGTATTTTTCATTAGGCATTAGGAAGATTGTTCTAAGGTCTTCATCCAATTTTCTATTCATCAGAGCCATTTGGAATTCGTATTCAAAATCTGATACTGCTCTTAATCCTCTAATAATTCCAACAGCTCCAAGCTGTTTTGCATGGTCAACAATTAAGCCATCAAAGGAATCTACTTTTACTCTTTTAAATTGCGAAAGAGATTCACGAAGCATAAACAGTCTTTCTTCAAGTGAAAACATTTGGTTTTTTACTGGGTTCCTAGCAACAGTAACAACTACTTCATCAAATAGTTCTATTGCTCTTTGAATTACATCTATATGACCATTTGTTACAGGGTCGAATGTTCCTGGGTATATTACTCTTTTCATTTTCTTATCAAGGATTATTAAAAATATGTTCAAATATAGTATTTAATGTTTTTTTTACAAATAGTTAATAGAAGAAATGTTATAGTTTTTCTACAACAATTCCAGCAGCATTTTCTTCCACTTCAATTACTTTTTCAATACTTTCAGTTGCCGTATTTATAATTGTAACCGTTGAAATATTGCTTTCATCAATTATTTTATAAGACGGTACAAAGTCACCCTTGAAGTTTTGATTAGTTACATACAAATATGAATCATCGCTAGTGATATCAATAGCAAAAGGCATGCTCATAGTGGTATGTGAAATTGTATTTGTTTTGTCCCAAAATAAATTAGTTTTTGTTACAACTTCAATGGCATTTCCAGCATTGGATGCAACGTAAATTTTACTTCCATTTTTAGAAACAGAAATCCCCATTGGAGTAGAGAGCAAAGAAACTTTTGTATATAACAATCTACTGATTGCATTAAAGACAAGAAGTTCGTTTGTATTTCTAGCACTGACATAAAGGAAATTTCCATCCTGAGATACTTCTATAAAGAGGGGATAATAATTGTTTGTAAGTGAAAAACGTGTATCCATTAAAAGATCGTTCAATGTGTTTACTACGTGCACTATGTTGTTTGTGGCATCGGAAATATATAGAAAATCTCTAGTTGCATCTAGAGCTAAACCGTGAGGTAAACCACTAGAGGGTAATGTAATAGTTGATCTTAGGGACATATCGTTAGTGTTGATAACATAAATAGAATTATAAGTTGAAGTTGAATTATAAGCTCTAGAAACGTAAGCTTTAGACCCAGCCGAATTGATTTTAACCATGCCAGCACTAAGTATATTAGATATTGAAGCAACTATGGAATTATCAGATTTTCTTATTTTGAGTAACTGATTTCGGTTGGTGAGAGTTACGTATAAATAATCGCCATACTCAGCAACCCAATATGGAGTATCTTCAAAAGTAGATTGGTTATTTAAATTGGTTAATTGTGATACAACTTTTTTTGTTCCATCAATTGTTGAAATATTTTCGCTAGCAGAATTACAGACATAAACTCTGTAGCTTTCTGGATTTTCAAATGAAATTTCACTCTTATAATTTTTTGCACCATCACCAATCCATTTTGCCAATGTTGAAATTTGACTAGTAGATAATATTTGGTGATTGTAAGAAGTTGCCGATGTTATTTTGCCTTCTACAAATTGCATTATTAAACTTTTTTCAACGTTGTGTGGAATCACAACATCTCCGCCATAATAGCTATTGTTATCAAATGGACGTGTAAATGTACCATGCATTATATCGGATTGTCTTTCTGTGCTCAAACCATTAGTGGGCGAACTTCCACCATGACATCCAGAAGTTGCACAAGTACCATTTAGAATATTGGCAACAGCTTCAGTTTCATATCCATAATTTTCTTCTTGGTTTTGATCATCGTGTTCAACTAAAGAACAATTTGTTAAAAACACTGCTAGAAGTGGAATAAGTAGAGCAGAAAATTTGTAAAGGTTAAAGTTTTTCATATAATTTTCATATAATTTTTGATTGTCTAAAATCTAAACAAAAAATATACCAATTAAAATTCTTACTATTATAGCACAATTGAATATTTGAAATATGAAAGATATAAGTGTTTTTGCTTTAATGTATAATGAACCTTATTAAGTATTTCTCTGAAATAGCAAAAATATCTTGCAATCTTCAAATAATAGACTATCTTACTTAATTAACTCAAATTAAAATAATTATTGACGGAATACATTATTTGTGCTGTCCTAAAAGAAAATAGGTTACAAACTTGACTAAAAATCCAGAATTGCAAAATTCTAAAAATCAATTCAGTAAAGAATTTAAATCACTAAACATTGTTGATCCAATTTTAAATGCTATTCAACAAGAAGGTTATACCACCCCAACACCAATACAGGCTAAATCAATTCCAATTGTTTTGCGTGGAACAGATTTACTTGGATGTGCACAAACAGGAACCGGAAAAACGGCTGCGTTTGCAATTCCAATATTACAATTACTAAGTGCCAATAAAGAATATGGAAAGAAAAGAAGAATACGTAGTTTAATTGTAACTCCAACAAGAGAATTAGCAATTCAAATTGATGAGAGTTTTAAGGCTTATGGAAGACACATGGGATTAAAAACTACAGTAATATTTGGCGGTGTTAACCAAAACAAACAAACAGCAGCCATACGCGGTGGTGTGGATGTTCTAGTCGCAACTCCTGGCAGACTTTTAGACTTAATAAATCAAGGACACATTACATTAAATTTTGTTGAAATATTTGTTTTGGATGAAGCAGATAGAATGTTGGATATGGGTTTTATACATGATGTAAAAAAAATAATAAAAGAACTTCCTAGAAAAAGACAATCTCTTTTCTTCTCGGCAACTATGCCCGACGAAATTGTTAAGCTTGCTAGCACCATATTGAGTAAGCCATCGCAAGTTACTGTAACTCCATCATCCTCCACAGTGGATATAATAAAACAGAGCGTTTACTTTGTTGATAAAGGCAACAAAAATGCTTTGCTTGTAGAGTTGTTAAAAGACGCAACAATTAAAACAGCACTTGTATTTACACGAACTAAATATGGTGCCGATAAAGTTGCAAGAATGTTGCAAAAAAAACATATAAAAGCTGAAGCAATACACGGAGATAAATCTCAAAATTCCAGACAACGAGCATTAAAGAATTTTAAAGAGCAAACTACTCGTGTTTTAGTCGCAACAGATATTGCCGCACGAGGTATAGATATTGATGAGTTGGAATATGTAATTAACTTTGAGATACCAAATATTCCAGAAACTTATGTTCATCGTATTGGAAGAACAGGTAGAGCTGGCGAAAAGGGAACCGCGTTTTCTCTTTGTGATGCAGTGGAAAAAGAATACTTAAAGGATATAGAAAAGTTAATATCTAAAAAAATATCCGTTATTGAAGATCATTCATTTCCATTGGTTGACCATAATCCGGTTAAAGCTCCTAAGCAACAGCAGCAACAAAGAAAAAGAAAGACAGGAAGTGAAAAACCTAAGGGACAAGGCAAGGATAACAAGAAAAAGAGATTTAACAAGCCTAAAAAAAAAAGATAGAAACGGCTGAGTTCTAATGATGACAGCAAATTTTATATTAGATTGCAAAATTCCAGCAATCTCTTTCACAAAAATCAAAATATTATTTAATTCTTCGCAATACAAAATAAGATTGCGGGAATTTTTTGCGAATTTTAACTAAATGATTATTCTGAAATGCTTGGACCTTAGCCATAGAAACTAACACTCAATAATTATAAGAATAAAACACTATGCCCTTTACAACATTCGGTTTCGCACCAGCATTAATAAATGAGTTGGCAAATCAAAATTACAGCCAGCCATATCCAATACAACAGCAAGCTATTCCAGCAATCTTGAATAGAAAAGATGTTTTAGGAATTGCACCAACAGGTTCTGGAAAAACAGCGAGTTATGTTTTGCCAATTTTAACAAACTTGCAAGGAAATACCGAATCTAAAAACAGGCATGTAAATGTTTTGGTATTAGTTCCAACTCGTGAATTAGCTTTGCAGGTAAGGGAAGTCTTTAGAGTGTTCAGTTCAGTGCTTCCTGAGCGTGTAAAATCGTTGCCAGTTTATGGTGGTGTTTCTATAAATCCTCAAATGAAAGCTTTGCAAGGCGTAAATGTTTTGGTTGCTACTCCGGGAAGATTACTGGAATTAGTTGAATCTAACGCTGTGCATTTATCTAACATTGAAACTCTTGTGCTTGATGAAGCAGATAAAATGCTTAATCTTGGATTTAAAGAAGAGATGAATCACATCTTTGAGTTCCTTCCTAAAAAGCGTCAGAACCTATTGTTCTCAGCAACACTTAGTGAGGATGTAGATAATATTAATCAAATGTTATTGCACAACCCTTTAGTAATAAAAATAGAAGAGAAAAGTGATAACTTAGATTTAATAAATCAGTTTGCTTATTCTGTTTCGGATGAAAACAAAGGTCCGCTACTGAGATATTTAATTAAAAGTAAAGAGCTAAAGCAACTGTTGGTATTTACATCTTCGGTTTATAAAGCAGATAATGTTGCTGATAAACTAAGAAAAAATGGAATTGATGCAGTAGCTATTCATAGCAAAAAAAGCCAAGGTGCAAGAACGGATGCTTTAGGAAGATTCAAATCTGGCAAACTAAAAGTATTAGTTGCAACAGATTTGTTATCTCGTGGAATTGATATTGAATTTTTGCCATGTGTTATAAATTACGAATTACCTCGTTCACCAAAGGATTATGTTCACCGCATAGGAAGAACTGGGCGTGCAGAAAACCCTGGTGAAGCAATTTCTTTTATTACTGAAGAAGACCAATACCACTTCAAAATTATCCAAAAGAAAATGGGTAAACGGGCTACTAAAATTGATAGTAGCGAAATTGATTTGAAGGGGTATTAAAAGTTCTGCATCAAATTTGCTAGCCTTTATATTTCTGATGATTGTGAGAACTGAGCATTCGAGCTCACCAAATGTGAATTTTCTTAACTCTTAAATTGTTCACTATGATTATTATAACAGATACAAAAGAATATGCCGAAAATATTTTTGCTATTACCCCTACATGGCAAAACGTTACAAGTAATTCTAATCCTAAAATTATTAGTAAAATAATCGAAAAATTATTCCAAACGGATAAACTATTCTTCTCAGAAATTAAATCAGATTCTTTATGGAAATATGCTTTTGTGGTTAATCATTCGCATAGCTCTCAGTTTACATCATTAATTGAACTTTCTAAGACGGAACCAGATTTGCCAAGTGGAATTATTTGTCTGGCAAATTCCGGCGATAATTTTAAAGGATACAGAAGCAGAAGTTGGGTAAGTCTTACTGGAAACATTCATCTTTCGGCTTATTTAAAACCAAAGCAAATAGTTGATAATTTTCATATTGGTTTTACAATTTTATCAGCACTATCTGTAGTTGAAGCTTTGGATAAAATTCCAGAATTAGAAAATAAAGCAAGCATCAAATGGGTAAATGATGTTCTAATAGAGGATGGGAAAGTTGCTGGCGTTTTAACACAAACGCAAACTATAGGAAAGAAAGTAACAGATCTATTTATTGGAATTGGAATAAATGTGAATGAAACTCCAGTTTTAGAAACTGATTTTGTGGTAAAGAAAGCTACTTCACTTAATAGTTACGTTACTGATGCTTCTCAGAATACAATTTCATCTGTATTTAATAATTTATTAAAATCGTTATCAACAAATTATGAGTTTTTACTTAAAGGTAAATACAATCAAACTTTTGATTCATACAGAGAAAGATCAAAAATAATTGGGAAGAACATAGTTGTTTTCTCCGATCCGATTGAAGGCAAGCCAGAAATAATAGGTGCAGGAAGAGTTGTTTCCATCGGTAAAAATTTGGAACTTGAATTGGAAAACCAAAGTGAGCCAATTGTTAGAGGAAGAATTTCTTTCCCATGATATATAAAATTATTGTTTGTCCCAACAGACTTTGGTAATTTTAACATCGTAAAGTTCACAAATAAATCTTAGGATATGTAATGGATTCTCCCAGCATTTTATCCATCTGCTTCTCAGCTATTTTAACAGTTTTTTTAATACTTAGCGTATTAGCAATATCTATTCAAATTATAACACGCCTATTTCCATTCAAACAAGAAAAAGAAGACACAACAATATACGCAGCAATAGTATCTAGTTATTCTGTAATACATCCAGGAACTAAAATCACAAAGATTGAGGAAATAAAATGATTTTCACTAAATCACCTAAAACAGTAAAAGTAATGTTCACTCCTTTTCGCGACGGGTTGCAAAGTTCGTTTGGAGGAAAAGTAAGATTAAACGATTATCTTCCTGCAATGGAGGCTTCTGTTGCAGCGGGAATTAAGCACATTGAGTTTGGTGGAGGTGCCCGTTATCAAGCCCCATATTTTTATTTGGGTGAAAATCCTTTTGAAACAATGCAAGCAATGCGCGATGCAGTTGGTCCTGAAGTTGAGCTGCAGATATTAACGCGTTCTGTATCGGGCGTAACGTTAACAACTCAATCTTTAGAAGGGCTAAACCTTCAAGCAAAGTTGATGCATAAATATGGAACAACATATGACCGAAATTTCGATTATATGAATGATGTAGATAATTTAGTAAAAACAGGTAAGCCAATTATTGATTCTGGAATGCATCACCAAGTTACAATTGCAATAATGGGGCTTCCATTTCATTCTGATAAAGTTCACACTGCAGATTTTTATATAAATATTGGAAAGCAACTTTTAGCTACAGGTATGCAGATTGATAGTATTTGCCTGAAGGATGCTAGTGGAACAACAGACCCCAAAACAATTTACGATACTGTTGTTGGACTTAAGAAAATTATGCCTCCAGAAATGCCGTTGTGGCAACACACACACGATACGGCAAGTATGGCAGTTGCATGTTATATGGCTGGTATTGCTGGTGGTGTTGATGGAGTAGATGTTTCTATACGACCAATGGCAAGTGGAACAGTTCAACCTGACATACGTTCTTTAGATCACGCCTTAAAAGGAACTGGATATTCTTTGGATGTTGATGTTTCAAAATTACATCATGTTGAAGATATGCTTAATGAAGGATTAAAAGATTATAGTTTTAATCCAGCAACCACAACAGCGGATGCTCGTGTGCTAGGATTTCCAATGCCAGGTGGAGCAATTGGGCCTAACGTTCACATGATGGTAAAAGCCGGAATATTAGATAAATATAGCGACGTGCTTGCAGAATTCCCAGTTGTTGTAGAGGCTGGCGGTGCTTGGACGAGTGTTACACCAGGAAGTCAACAATATTGGTTACAAGCTTTTAATAATGTAATGTATGGTCGATGGAATAAAATTGAATCTGGGTACGGACGTGCGGTGCTTGGTTATTTTGGAAAAACTCCTCTAGTGCCAGATTCAAAAGTTATTGAAATTGCTTCGGAACAGTTGAATCTGCCCGTCTTTAATGGCGATCCGCTTGAAGCAGCAGCAAACAATGTTAAACCAGCACAAGAGGCTTTACGTGAAAGAGGTATTGAAGTTAACGATGTAAACACTTTCCTAGTTCTTGCTGCAATGGTTCCAGGAAAGAAAATGGAAGTTAACGAAGGTATAAAGTTCCTTACTGGTAAGGGCAAAATAGATATTCCATTAAAGAAAAAAGAAGAAGCACAGCCTGTAGTTCAACCACAAGTTGCACAAGCGGTTTCTCAAGCTCCAATTAGCGGACTTTTAAAAACAAAATGTGTTGTTGAAGAAAATGGCAAGACTCGCACTTTTGTTGTATCTGTTGAGCCAGTAACAAATGGAAATAAAGTTGTAAAAACTGAAGCCCCAAAAGCTAAAGCAAGCACAAAAGGGAAACCAGTATTCTCTACTTTTGCTGGAACTGTTGATGTTGTTGACATTCTTGTAAAAGTTGGCGACTCCGTAGCTGTAGGTCAAGTTGTTGCACAAATTGAAGCAATGAAAGCAAAGCATGATATTAAATCTCAAATTTCCGGAACGGTTGAAACTATTTTCATTCAAATAGGTGATGAAATTGATTCATCACAACCGATTTTAACAATTGCATAAAGGTTTTTTATAATGGATGCTTTATTTAATCTTTTTAGTCAGTCAGGTTTTGCCCATATTGGTCTTGGGCACTGGATAATGTTTATTATTTCCGGTGTGCTAATATATTTAGCTATAGCAAAGGAATATGAACCGTTACTTCTAATTCCAATTGGTTTTGGTATTCTTGTTGCCAACTTACCTCTGGCAGAAATGGGTTCGCACGACTCTGGAATTATTGGTTTAATTTATAGTGCTGGAATTAAAACAGAATTACTTCCTCCAATAATATTTTTGGGTGTTGGGGTCCTTACAGACTTTCGACCATTGTTAGGAAGACCAATTACATTTTTGCTTGGCGCAGCAGCCCAAGTAGGAATTGTTCTTGCTGCCGTTGGGGCGGCATATTTGTTTGGCTTTAGTTACAAAGAAGCTGCGGTTATTGGTATTATTGGCGGAGCGGATGGACCAACATCAATTTTTCTTGCAAGTAAACTTGCTCCACATTTATTAGGGCCTGTTGCTTTGGCAGCTTATAGCTACATGTCTTTGGTTCCAATTATTCAACCTCCTATTTTACGAATGTTAACAACTCGTAAAGAGAGGGCTATTGATATGCCACAAGCTAAACGCGTTTCTAAAACAGCGGTTTTGATTTTCCCAATATTTACTGGAGTCGTTGCCTCACTTGCAATTCCCTCTAGTGCACCACTAATTGGTATGCTTATGTTCGGAAATTTAATTAGAGAAAGTGGTGTAACTGACCGACTTAAAAAGACAGCCGGTGGGCCAATGATTGATATTGTAACAATCTTTTTAGGCTTAACAGTTGGTGCTACAATGACAGCTGATGAGTTTTTAACAACTCAAACACTACTGATTTTAGCAATGGGTGCAGTTGCATTTACGTTTAGCACAATGGGTGGAATTCTTTTTGCAAAGTTTATTAATCTGTTTTTATCAAAAGGCAAAAAAATAAATCCTTGTATTGGTGCGGCTGGAGTTTCCGCTGTTCCAATGGCAGCAAGGGTTGTGCAGACTTTTGTATCGGAAGAAACCGACGGACGAGTGAATCCGCTTATGGCAGCTATGGGTCCTAATGTTGCAGGTGTTATCGGATCGGCTGTTGCCGCTGGAGTTTTCTTAAGTTTATTACTTTAAAATTTATACTAAACTAAACATATTTTTATTAACTGGAAGGAGATAGAAAATGATTGAAGTTGCTTTTACATATGATTTTTTGCCAAATATAGATGAAAATGCTTATGCTAAACTTGCTCGTAGAGCAACTCGTATGATGGTTGAAGCAGATGGTTTTATTGAGTTTCATGCAAACAGAAATATGCTAGGGTCTCCAAATGTTCGTAGAACTTCTGTTTGGAAAAGCTTTACAGATTATGCAACACTTATACAGAATCCAGAATTTCAAAAAATAAATGAAGTGTTCCGTACTTATGTAACTAATTTGGACATTGTTATTTGGGGTCCATCTCCGCTAATTCCTGCTCCTATTAGACCGTAAGAATAGACTAAGTAAATAACCATTTTTGCACGTGGATTAAACTGCGTGCAAACTTATTTGCATTTCTTACCTAGCTCAACTAGGTTAGGAAATAAAATGAAAACAAACAAAGAATTAAAATCAGAATACAAGCAAATGAAATTCCGTATGGGTGTATTCCAAATACGAAATATTATTAACGGCAAAATATTTATTGATAGTAGTCCTAACATGGATTCAAAATGGAATAGACACAAGACAGAATTGAAATTTGGGAACCATAGAAATAGTGAACTACAAATTGATCGGAAGAAATTTGGCGAAAAGAATTTCGTTTTTGAAGTACTCTCAAATTTGGAGCAAAAAGAAGGTGAGAATATTAATTTTAAGAAAGAACTATTATTGCTTGAAGAAATGCTTATTGATGAGTTAAAACCTTTTGGGGAAAATGGATATAATATTGCAAAGAGAAAAAAATAATTTGTATAATATTTTTGATTTGTATATTGCCAAGTAATTTTCATTAATTTTAAATTAAGCGATATAAAATAAAGGAGAAACAATGGGTGGAAGAGTAAGACATATTGACGATATAGAGTTAGCCTCAACTGAGAAGGGAAAAATATCTATAAGTGTTGTTGATGAACCTTATGGTGCAGATACTAATAGCGTTATAAGCGTTGGGGTTTTCTTAAACAAAAATAAGCAAGAGCCAGATTGGAAGGTGCATATTCCGGCAGAAAATGTTGAAGAAGTTTTAGCAGCAATACATTTTGCTCAATGCAAATTATAATAATTATTTCTAATAAAAAGAACACAGTTAAAAATAGTTTAGAATAAAAATGGCGGCTAAAAAGTTGCCATTTTTAAATAATACAATTTTGTAGGAAGTTTGATTTAACTATCTGAAAGAAGTTTTTCAATTAATGATTTTAGGTCTTCGCTTTCTGGTTTTGTGAAACTTCTAAATCGATCAACAATATATCCATCTTTATCAATTAAGAATTTTTCAAAATTCCAATAAATTGAGGAATCACCTGTCCTTGGATTATCAGTAAGCATTTCAAATAATTTAGACCGCTCATCTCCCTCCAAAGTAATTTTATCAAATAGCTTAAAGGTTATGTTGAAATTAACGGAACAGAAGTTTTTAATTCTTCATTTGTTCCGGGTTCTTGTTCACGGAAATCGTTACAAGGGAATGCAAGAATTTCAAATCCTTGGTCTTTATATTTTTTATATAAATTTTGCAATCCTTCGTATTGATACGTAAATCCACACTTGCTTGCAACGTTTACAATAAGTAAAACTTTGCCTTTGTAATCGGAAAGTTTAACACCGTTTCCATCAATCTCTTTTACCGAATATTTATAAACATTAGATTGTTCTTTTTCTTCTGGATTAAGATTTTCTTTTCCACCAGCGCAACGATTAGTAAAAAACCAATTATTGCTAATAGTATTATTATTCTATATTTATTATTCATTTATTCTATCACCATTATTGGTTCTAATTGATTTAAGTAAATTAGGTAACTCAGTTAGTTTTTGAATCAAGTTGGAATTTGTTTCATCAATAAATTTTTGATAAGACTTTG
>JAQICK010000117.1 GCA_027858595.1 Melioribacteraceae bacterium | reverse complement strand
GTTTAGAATTATGTGCTAAATATATTGCTACCAAAAACAGCTATAAACCATTGGATTTCTCGAAAAAATAATGACTATAGTAAGTTTCAGAAGTAACACCAAAACGTCCATCAAATTTTTAATGAAAACGAGAGATTCCTATCAAAAAAATATAAATTAAAAGAAAATTGCGAAAAAATATTTTAAATAATTCTAAATAATATTTGCCAAAAAAGAATTTTAACCTTATATTTTGAGTTATAATTTATAAACAACCTAAGAAAATAAGATGATGTTAGATGAAATAGATTTGAAAATCTTGAATATGCTTCAAGATGATGGAAGAACTAAAAGAAATGTACTTGCTGAAGCAGTAGGACTTTCGCTACCATCCTTAAGTGAAAGATTAAACAAATTGGAAGAAAAAAAAATAATTTCTGGATACTTTACCAAGCTAGATTTAAAAGTTTTTGGATTAGATTTAATGGTGTTTATTACAATCCATACTGATTCTTCAAAACATTACGAATCATTTGCTGAAAATGTAAGAAACACAGAGGAAATTCTAGAGTGTTATGCTGTCCTTGGGGAAGGTTCGCATGTAATGAAGGCACTTGTAAAAGATTCAGAGTCTTTGGAAAAGCTACTTAGTAAAATTCAATCTTGGAAAGGAGTTAAGCGTACTCATTCTCGCTTTATTCTTTCAACTATTAAAGAAACAACTAAAATAAATGTTACTAAAAATAAATAGTGGAGACAACATGTCGCGTTCTAAATTAGAATATATTTGGTTAGATGGTGCAAACCCAACTCAACAAATGAGAAGTAAAACAAAAGTTTTATCTGACTTTAATGGAAAACTAGAAGATGTTCCCGTGTGGTCATTTGATGGTTCATCAACAATGCAAGCTAAAGGAAACCCTTCGGATTTATTATTGAAGCCTGTTCGTATATTTAAAGATCCCGATAGAAAAAATGCATATTTAGTTATGACAGAGGTATTAAACCCGGATAAAACTCCTCATGTAACTAACGCTAGAGCAACTATTAAAGACACTGACAATGATTTTTGGTTTGGTTTTGAGCAAGAATACGTATTGTGGGATTTGAATCACCATACACCTTATGGTTTTCCTGCTCCTGGTTATTACCCACCACCACAAGGACCATTTTATTGTTCTGTTGGTGCTGAGTATAGTGTTGGCCGTGATATAGTTGAAAGACATTTGGATTTATGTATTGAAGCAGGAATAAATATTGAAGGTGTGAACGCAGAAGTAATGAAAGGTCAATGGGAATATCAAGTTTTCTCAAAAGGGGCAAAAGAAGCAGGAGATCAACTATGGGTTGCTCGTTACTTAATGGAAAGAGTTGGAGAAGAACATAACGTGAGAATCAATTTAGATCCAAAACCAGTTTCTGGTGATTGGAATGGTTCCGGAATGCACGCTAATTTTTCTAATAATACTTTAAGAAATTGTGGAAGTAAAGCAACATACGCTAAAATCTGTGAAGCTTTTGGAACTGAAGATGCGATTCAAAGACACATAGATGTTTATGGCGATCAAAACCATTTAAGATTAACTGGTGCCCATGAAACACAGTCAATTGATAAATTTTCTTATGGAGTTTCAGATAGAGGAGCTTCTATTCGTATTCCTATAGGTACTGTTGAACAAGGCTACAAAGGGTGGTTGGAAGATAGAAGGCCAGCATCAAATGCAGACCCTTATAAAGTTGCTTCAGCAATTGTTGATACTGTTAATGGTGTAGATAAATAATTTACAAATTTAATATAAACGGCTAAGTTCTAAGCATTTCAGCAATAATCATTTAGTTGAAATTCGCAAAAATTCCCGCAATCTTATTTTATTACTGCGAAGAATTAAATAATATTTTGATTTTTGTGAAAGAGATTGCTGGAATTTTGCAATCCAATATAAAATTTGCTGTCATCATAAGAACTCAGCCATATAAACCTTATTACTAAGTTCATAGAATAGTTTAATTAGTGTAAACTAATTAATCTGTACTCCGATATAGGGGATGTGTTGTGCCGACATATCCCCTTTTTATTTAATTTCCCATTGCGAAATCTAAACCCTTTTCACGTATAGCAATTTCAATTACTTTGTTGAGATTGCCAAGAACTTCAGCCAGAACAATCTCATCCTCATTTATTGCAATTACAAAAAGTTGATTTAATTCGTCCTCGTGAATTCTTACAAACACTGCAGCCATATCATTTTTGTCAACAGAGCGGACTATACAGTCCCATCCAGCATTCTTCATTTTATTTGTAAGAAAGTTTAATTCCTCAAAATTGGATTTAAACTTCTCTTCAGAAGAACTATTATAAATGCCAACTTGAACACTATTAATTTCACTTAATATTTCATCTATTGGTTCTTCAACATCTGCAAAGTTAATTGCTATCTCCGCCATCCCGATTGTAACTGCTCCGAAAGAGAACTCAAATTCCTTATCAAACTGACTCTCAGATGAAGCAAGAACATAATCTCGGATACCTCTAAAACTTCTATCAACTCCGATACATCCAGTAAAGAGTATGGCAATCATAAGAAAGCCCAAAACTAATTTTACTTTTTTCAATCTCATAGTTTTCTCCTAATCTATGTCGGTTGAACTGTCCAAATCATATTTGTTATCATGACGTTTGTGTTCATTCAAATCACTTATTGAAGGGATGTCAAATTTATCGCTTAACTCTCCAATAGTTTCCAAATCGATATCTCCAACAATATTTACAAACGCTGCTTCTCCACCCTTTTCTACAGATGTTACAACAAGTCCATCAATTCTTTCTTCATCCGAAGTAAGAATAAATACATTTACCACTTCATCGTTCGATCGAGTTTTTACAATTCTATCCCAACCAGCATTCATTAACTTTTTGTCAACATCTTTTACAATATTTGCAAGTTGGTTGTAGTTTTCCTTTGAAACACCAAAAGTGTTAACCTTAATTAGTTTGATTCCGTCAAGAATGCTACTAAGTTCTGGCTCATTTTTGCCTGCCATTTTGGAGACCATTCGTAAAAGATGTTCTTCAATAACCACCTCTACGACTTCTTCGCTTGTCTCAAATTTTTCTAAATTTCCAAAGTCAACATAACCTTTGTATTTAGAGTAATCGTTCTTTTGTGCAAATGTTAGAGTTGCAATAAATAATAATGCAATGCTCAATAATGTTTTAACGTTCATGTGATTAAAATTATTTTCTTTTGTCACATGGTGCTCGCTCTTATAATTCTCTGCGATTTGCTTATGATTTTTTTTCGCTCGGTTCATTTTCTTTCTCCTTCTTAAATAATTTATTAACTGTGTTCATTCCATCTTTAATTGGTTTCGAAACTTCGTTTGTAAGAATATCATATTTTATTTTATCTTCAGTTTTACTAAAAATATTTTGCACAATTTGTAAAGCTTGTTTTGTTTCAAGATTTGCCTTTTGAACTTCTGCAACTGAGTAGCCTTCGTATGTTAGTTCTCTATTGTTGAAAAGGGAAAATGTAATTGCAAAAATTAACAGAACCGTTGTTACAGCTGTTATTACAGGCTTTCCTATTAGTATTAAATAGAAATCATCAAAAATTGATTTGCTCAATTCGCTAATGTTTTTAACTTTTAGCTCTCCTGTATATTCTTCCTTTGGAATTGAATGAACAGCTTGAGCTGTACTCTTGTATTCATCCAGCAACTCTTTTACAGCTTCATTTTCAGTGGCTAATTTTTCAATTCGTCTCTTCTCAAAAAAGGAAGCACTTCCATACGCGACAGAGATAATTCTATCAAGTAGTTCTTCACTAATATTAGATGACTTCTTGTAGTTCATAGCTTTTTAATTCCTCTTGTAATTTTTTTCTTGCTCGCATTAAATATACTTTTACACTATTGAGCGGTATATCCAGTGCTTTGCTAATCTCTCTATATTTGAATCCTTGAATTTCGTAAAGGACAAAAACTGATTTTAAATTTTCTGGAAGCACTTGTATTTTCTCTTTTATCTTGTCAGATAAAATTTTATTGTTTACCACAGTGTCTAAATCTTTTTCATTTGGATTAGAAAAATTATCACTAAAGAATTCATCAATAGGGGCTTCATTATTTAAACTCCGTTTTCTTTTTCTGAGTATATCAAGACAACGATTGTGCGTTGTTTTAATCATCCAAGCTTTAGCTGAAAGAATGTTGAAATAATTAATGTTTTCCCAAGTTTTTATAAGAACATCCTGAACTGCATCTTCTGCATCAAATCGGTTTCCTAGCATAAAAAGTGAGTAATGATAAATATCATTTTTATGTTGTTGAAATAGAAAATTATATTTTGTCGATTTTAAATTCATTAACTAATAAATAATTATAAACTGATTTAGGAAGCATTGTTTTAATTGCTTCCAACATAAAGACGAATTGAAATGGGAAATTGTTACAATGTCTTTTGTTTTTTTTTTGATATCATACTAATCTTGGATGTGTTAACTCAAGTATTAGAAGCTTTTTTATTTGTATTGAATCTAAATAAACAGTAGTTTTAAATCAGAAAATAAAATCTGCTTAAGAAAACAATAAGGAATATATAATGAGTGAATTTATAAATAACAGTAGGCACAGAGTTGATCAGCTAAAGAAACTAATTCTTGGTTTACACGGTGGCGATACAGCCGAGGAAACACAAGTAAAATTAGTTGAAATGATGGGAAGTGTTCCATACAGTGAAGTTGTGCAAGCGGAGGAAGAGTTGATAGAAGAGGGATTGGACCGTGAGGAAGTGTTAAAGCTTTGTGACCTACACACAGATGCTTTGAAAGGTGAAATCGATACTTCAATGGCTCAGAAAATTCCAGAGGGACATCCACTCTCTGTTTTCATTAAAGAGAACGAAGCCCTTCAAAAGCATATTGATAAAATTAAACATTTCCAATATGCTGTGGATAATGGAGTACTGACAGCAAGTGATAAAAAAACTATCATTGGAATTCATACACTTTTTAACGAGCTAATGGATGTTGAAAAACATTATTTGAAACTTGAAAACTTACTTTTCCCATTTCTTGAAAAGTATGAAATCACTGGACCTCCAATGGTAATGTGGGGAAAACACGATGAAACACGTGCTTTTATGAAATCTTCAATTCAGTTA